>DATNPT010000096.1:0-20211 GCA_036703075.1 Chroococcales cyanobacterium | reverse complement strand
CTCAATGTGACCCGCACTTGGTCGAGTTAGGGTGGTCAGCATCCGAATTGTGGTCGATTTACCAGCACCGTTGGGACCTAGTAACCCAAACATCTCTCCCGCTTCAATGCTGAAGGAGAGGTCATTCACAACCGGGACTTTGTTGTAGGTCTTGTGAACATTTTGGAGGGAAACGGCAACGGGCATTGAGGTCTGAATAAGATGAGACAGCTTTACAAAACATAATATCTTACTGCAAAGCTGTGGAAGGGGATGGTCAGGATTTTGGCGTGCTGAAAGTGCATGGGCTGCTGTCTTAGAGGAAATGGACGATCGCGAAATTACGAACTTACCATGCAATTGGACTCTGAAGAAAAATCAAAAACAATCAGGCTCGCTCAAAAATTTACTTAGCTTAGAATAGTGAAATTCCCCTCTCTCTTTTGGTAGAAAAGCTAGCAATTCTGCGAATTGCTCCAGAAGGTGTTTCCAAACTCATCAATTTAAGAAAGCCAATCGCTTGCTGTAGCAGGAAGAAATCTGCACAGCCAGTCATATTAATTACACCCCATTAGATCTAATCTGTTGCTCTCAACCAAACTAGATTGAGGTGTCTTTGGGATTTGCTTGACCACGTTGATTGTTCGTGCTGTGGGGCAAAGGTGAAGAAAGCTCTTAGCACCAGAACTCACAGGTGCAACAAGTGTGGCACAGTCTTAGACCGTGACCACAACGCTGCAAAAAACATCTTGGTAAAGGGATTCAAGCTGTTGGCGGAATATTTAAACAGTACCGTAGGGCATACGGAATCTGGAGCCAAAAGCTCAAAAGCGCAGGGAGAAACTAACCTCTGGCTCAAGAACGGAGACGCTCTTGCTCTAAGTTGGCTCGATGAATTGCGAACCAAGGACTCTTGGGAATCCCCCGCTACAAGAGCGTAGCAATTAGCGGCGGGAGGATGTCAATAATCTACTTGAATTTGGACTTAAAAAGCGTTTTTGAGCCTAAGACACTAAAGACTAATAGCCCTAATACAGAAGTCGGTTCAGGAACGCTCTGAGAAGGCTCTGAATTCAGTGAATTAAACGCTAAGTCAGCAATGAACTGATGCGTAGCTGTTGTTGGATGAATACCATCCCAGAACAGATATTGGTTGGGGCTATTGCATACAGTGATGTTGTTAAAGCAAGGATCGGTTACATTCGTAAAGCCAAATTGAGCGGGATTGTTGATTGCGTTAGTAAATAGAGTATTAACATCCACAGATGTGACGTTAACGTCTGAACCTAAACTCTGAGTCAAAGTAGTGAGTTGAGCATTATGGGCCTGAGCCAAACTGTTGAGACCTTGAGAAATTGGAGTATTGCGAGTAAGCGGCAGTTCTCCCAAATTTGGTAAGTTAACTACCATCAGATTTTTAGCACCAGCTTGGACGAGCGTATTCAGGGCGAAGGATAAATTGCTAATCGATGGACCCGGTGTGGTAAAAGGTGTAAAAGTAGTGCTCTGGGTCGGTAAATAATCATTTGCACCAGCCCACACGATATAGAGTGCGTTCGGGTCTGCTGGCTGAGCTGTTTGGGCAAGAAGACCCTGAAAAGCAGTAATCTCCTGCTGTAAGGCTGGTAATCTCGGATCGACAGTATTATCTGTTCCTGTTGTGGCTCCTGCGAAAGCAAAGTTTATGCCTTCAGTCGGTAAAACGCCAGGAGCAATAGTAGTGACAGGGACTGGATTTAATCCCAAATCTTCGGCTAGATAATCCACCCAGTTTGGACCATTAGAAAGATGTCCCTCGAAGTAGGGGGGTTGAGGATATCCAGTTCCCGTAAGTGCCTTGGACACATTAAACGTGTTGCCTGTATCTGAGAGGCTGTCACCGAAGACATACATGCTACTAAAACTTGCAGCTAATGCCTTCAGGGGTGAAAGAACACAAAAGAGGACAAATCCTCCAGCTAGAATTTGTTTTTTCATAGGAGTTTGCACCCTTACTAATTTTTGCGGTATTTAGTGAGCTTCAAGCTAAAAGCAGAAAGCTACACTGTGATTTCATGTCGCCGCTTTACAGGAGATAAACTTGCTCCTTTAACCCCTTGTTCTGTCACAACCCGATCGCAAGTGTTTTCCCGTAAAAATTATAGCGACAGATAATTCTTATATGTTCCTGGGTTTTAAAATGCAAGAGCTGAATAACTCAAATCCTGTGAAGATTAGGTAAAAGTTTTGTAAAGTTCCTGTGAAACAATCTCTAGATTTAGCGATGGTTAGCACTATTGCAGGATTTGCTAATGATTTATTGCTCCTGCACTTCCATGGTTCGCAAGAAGACTGGCTGAATTCGCATCCAGAAATAATGTTACTGTTGCTTGGGTGCGGAGTATGGAAGCTGGATAATTTTGCCTAATAGAACCCTGCAACATCTCTTTCACCGCAGGTGCTTTATGTTTACCCGGTGCAAGGCACAAGATTTGTTGAGCAGAACAGATGGTGGGAATGGTCAGGGTAAACGCATATTGAGGTACAGCGTCGAGATTAGGGAAATAACCGCCATCCACCTGTTGCTGGCGCGTCGATTGCTCTAGTTTGACCAATTTCACCGAGCGAGTATCCTGAAAGTCAGCGACGGATGGCTCATTAAACGCCAAGTGTCCATTTTGGCCGACTCCGAGGCAACAAAGGTCTATTGGTTGTGCTAGTAGAAGCTTGGTATAGCGATCGCATTCTGTTAATGGCTGCGATGCATCACCTTCAATATAGTGGAACTGCAAAGGCTTTACTCGCTCTTCCACGCGCTCTCGCAAATAGCGACGGAAACTCGCAGGGTGATTCGCATCAATCCCCAAATATTCATCGAGATGGAAACAAGTCACCTTCGACCAATCCACACCTCCCAAAGCCGCCAGTGCTTCGAGAAATTTAATTTGTGAGTTGCCTGTTGCTAGGATGACAGTCGCCGCACCTTGCCGAGCGAGTACGGATTGCAAATAGTCGTGCGCGTGTTGTGCGGCATCGCCAGCAAGTTGAGCCTCGTTGTTGTATTGGCGTACCGACAAGGCATCAACTTGAAATGTTTGGGCAGGTTGATGGAAATCGCGATGGATTCCTGTTTTATCCATGTCTGACTTTCCACTATGGACTTGGAGAACTTGAAGGTGAGGGTTGTGCGGCTGGCTCACTCGGCTGATTTTTTAGCTTCAGCGCTTCTTTAGCTGATATCCCTTCACCTTGAGAGCCAAAGTACCAGAGAGTCAACGCTCCCTCAGCACGAGTCACAGGTTTCTTGGGCTGAAATAGCGTTGTATAGCCAAAAACTCGACGGATATTCGATTGTTCGCCATTTTGGAAGTCTGCCAGTACTGCCCGTAACGCCTTCGGGTCGATTTTTCCAGCATCTTGAAAGCCCCAAGTTTGCTTAACCGCATCCAGTGAGGCTGTTGGCAACGCTTGACGGCTGTCCAACGGCACCTTCCACAACATTAAATTTTCCCGCGTTAACGGGGCATCGGGGCGAAATAGCACTGCTGTACTATCACCACTTAAAGGGCTAGGAATGAGTCCTGCTTCTGCCAATGCTTGAATGCTCTGAAAATCGGGATCGCTGCGGGGAACATCCTGAAAAGCCGGTTGAGACGTATCTGAGGCTAGGCGAATTTGCTGCCCCGGACGATTGGCATACATTTGATTGTTCGTTGCAACCAGCCAACGCGCAAACTCGCGGCGCGTGATGGCTTTATTGGGTTCAAATTTGGCACTGGTTGCACCTGAGTTACTTTTTGCGTTAGATGGGTTGACTTTTAAAACGCCCAAAGCTGCCAAATCTTCAATATGCTGGCGCACTTCTTGGGGAAGCTTGTCAATGTCAGTAAAGGTTTGCGATTGCCCTGACGCTACTCCAACAGGCTGACTGGCTGTCTGAGATGGAGCTGTCGGTTCTTCCGACTCTTGCGGGCTAGGCTGAGCCGCTGTTTCTCCGCTATTGCGAATATACTGAATGTCGAATGCTGTAACATCTGAGGCTGTCCTCGTCGTAGACGGCGACGTGGCTTGAGATTTAGCCCTAGCAGGACTCGATGGAATCGTGATGGTGACTTGCAAGTCATTACGACGTGCTACAAGCACGCCACCGGAATCATCACTGGGCTGAGAAACGATTTGCCAGTTATTGGAACTAAATGACTTTTGGTAAAAATTCTGTATGAGATTAATCGGGTCAGAGGATGACCAACTAGTCAACTCACCTTGGGTTGCGGGTACGGTTAGCGGTTCTACACTCTGTAGCTTTGCCCCCGGATACTGGGGAATTTCCGGAGGAAAATCTGCTGGCAGTTGCGCTGATGCTTGGCTTTGGGAATTGGCAGAAGATGAACCACCGAAAAGCGTAGAGTTATCCTTCAATCGGGGGTCTGCTGCTAAAGAGCGCTCAAGCGCTTTGCCAGTCGGATCGTTGGCACAAGAGGTCAACCAACTTAATAGGCAAGCCGCAAAACCAGCTAGTAGGATAGGGCGTTTATCGAACAACACGGGTGTTTTGGACTAATCATCTCAACTCCTACGCTAACGCAAATGAGTCAAACCAATAGTTGCTCACCTGTTCTTTGGATGCGCTACAACAGATGTCATGTGCGCTCTCCCGGTCTGATTAATCGCTTAAAACCTCGTCGAGCGTGGTATCTTGGCTTTTGTGCAAAATTGGTAAAGACTATGGGGGATAAACGAGGTAAAACCCCAGCTATTTTTAGGTCAAAATAAATTTATCCTTATGACTTTAGAGCAGAACGATTTAGCGGCGGCAAAGAAGTCTTCAACACTGACTGATGCGACGCCAAACGATACTCAACCTGGCGAGTCAACCGTTACCCAGGTGCAAAAACTGGAGAACGATGGGTCGAAATTCTGGCAGCGCGTGCGAGAAAATCTTCAGATTGTTGCGATCGCACTTGCCTTAGCGCTGTTCATTCGGGCGTTTGTCGCGGAACCGCGTTACATCCCTTCCGATTCTATGTGGCCGACGTTAGAAATTAGCGATCGCTTAGTCGTTGAAAAAATCTCCTACCTCTTTCGACCTCCCGCCTACGGTGAAATCGTGGTCTTCGATCCACCCCAGCAACTTCAAATTCAGGGGTATGCCAAAGACCAAGCGTTTATCAAACGAGTAATTGCGACACCCGGTCAAATTATTCAAATTCAAAACGGCAAAGTTTACCTGAACGATCGACCCCTAAACGAAGACTACATTGCCGAAGCACCGAACTATCAGATGGAGGCAGTAAAAGTCCCCGAAGGACAATTGTTTGTGATGGGAGATAACCGTAATAACAGCAACGACTCCCATGTTTGGGGATTCTTGCCCCTGCAAAATGTGATCGGTCATGCGTGTTTTCGTTTCTGGCCCTTCAGTCGCCTGGGTCAAGTTTAAGGGGATGAGGCTCAAAACCGCAGGTAGTACATGAGTTCAGAGGTTAGCTGAGGATTAAGGGAAAGGCGTCTTTGAAAATCAGCAAGATTGCGGTAATTCCCAAAGTCAAGGCGATTTTGCACGATCGCTCGGGCGAGAAATAGGTCAATCGCTGGGATTTTTGTCAGCTGGTCAATCGCGGCTACATTGGGGTTAATGGCTTGAGGCGTTGAGGCACTCTCAGGATCGTAGTAACAAAAGCTCAAAATCGGTTGCCATGGCCGAATACGCTGTACCGGCAAACTCAACGCGGCGGCAATATCTTCAAGGCAGCAAAACTGAACGCCGCTACCTGTTAGTTCAACGAGCGATCGCGCTTGATGGATGGATATCCCTGGCAGTCTCAACCAATCATCGACGCTCGCCTGATTTGCATCAATGGTAATACCCAGTGCTGCTGCTACCGCAATTTCTTCGGTGGAGCGCAGCCGGTAGTAAGGATCGTTCTGAATCCGTACTCGAATTGCTTGCCAACTCGGGTTCAGTTGAGATTGGGAAAGCCAATTAAATGGTGTCATCAGCCTTACAGGATACGGTCAAGTAATTGACGACGTTTTTGTTCAAATTCATACTCCGACATCAGTCCTTCTTGACGAAGACTGTCTAGCTGTCGCAGCGCATCGGCAATCGCTCCCACTTGAGTGGGGTCAACCCCTGGTGATGGAGGCGATGCTGAAGGCGAAACAGCAGTGATAGCCAGATTGAAATTGCGATCGAACTCATCCTTTCCTTGTGCCAAGTACCAAAATCCTTCAATCACACTGGCAATTCGAGGAATGGGCGTCCACCACAGCATTAAATACAGTATTCCCCACAACGGCTGCCCTAGATAAAACTTGTGAAATCCAGAAACGGGTATCACTATTCCAGTGAAGGCTAAGAGGGCAGCGACTTTCCGATTTTTCGGCTTGCTCAACATAACTTGCTATTAACCCGTGAGAATGAGTTCTCAGATCGAGAACCTGCGATTCATCCTTCTATAATATTGTCAACTATTATCAGAGACTAAAAACGAGTCGCGGTGAAGCAGGGAGGGATACAAACACCAGACAATACGGAAAACCGAATTTCGCGAGAGCTTTCCCCTGCACTAAAATGTGACTATCTGCAACAGTATCAACCCACTCGGTTGACAGTATAAAGGCAATGGGTTTTTTTGATTCAGAGATCGTCCAGCAAGAGGCCAAACAGCTGTTTGAAGATTACCAATCCCTGATCCAATTGGGAGGTAGCTATGGCAAATTTGACCGGGAAGGGAAAAAGATTTTTATTGAGCAGATGGAATCCTTAATGGAGCGCTACCGTATTTTTATGAAGCGCTTCGAGTTATCGGATGACTTTATGGCTCAAATGACGGTAGAGCAGCTCAACACGCAGCTCGGTCAATTTGGGATTACGCCGCAGCAAATGTTTGACCAAATGCACAGTACTCTAGAGCGGATGAAAGCGGAGATAGAAAAACCTTCTTAGCCTTTAGGGGTCGTACAAAAATAATGCCGAGCTTTTTAATTTGGGTTCG
The DNA here is from genome assembly GCA_036703075.1 of Chroococcales cyanobacterium. GTDB lineage: Bacteria > Cyanobacteriota > Cyanobacteriia > Cyanobacteriales > Coleofasciculaceae > DATNPC01. Next base: position 13,255 of record DATNPT010000096.1, on the reverse strand, counting down.
CTGTCAGTGGCTCAGTGACAACTGATAACTGGCACAACACCCAACTCTAAACTGGTAACTTTATTTTTGAACAACTCCTTAGTCTTTTGTTTTTGGAAAGCTTGTCCATAGTCACCAGCCGACTTTCTCGCTTCATGGCTGGTGACTATGGGCTAGTTATAGCTAGGGGCGGTTAAATTGAGAAGGAGATGGGAAGTTTTGTACTGGCTCGTTCTTCAATGCTTTAAGCATGAAATTGCGCCAAATGGGAGCAACATATTCGCCACCTGTCGCTCCACCTCCGATCGGTCTGTTGTTATCGTTGCCAACCCACACAGCTGTTGCCAACTGCGGGACATATCCGACAAACCAAATATCTCGTTCTGAGGACGTTGTCCCTGTCTTACCCGCTGCCGGACGTCCAATCGCCGCCCGTTTTCCTGTCCCACCAGCAACCACATCTTGCAGTACGCTGGTGAGGGAAGCTGTAGCCCAAGGGTCGAGAACTTGTTTAGGTTTCGGGGTATTGTCTAGTAACACGTTTCCCGCACTGTCGGTGACGCGGACAATAATGGTCGTATCAGAATACCAACCATTACTAGCAAACGTTGCATAGGCTCCAGCCATTTCTAAGGGAGTGACTCCGATTGCTCCCAAGGGTAAAGAGGTGACGGGTTCCAATGGGCTCTTAACGCCAAGCGTGCGGCAAGTCTCGATGACTTTATCTAATCCAACGGCTTTGCCTATCTTGACAGCTGGAACATTGACAGAGTTCATTAGGGCTGTGCGAATGCTCATTGCGCCGGAGTAGCCGCCCCCATAGTTTCTGGGAGAGTACCAGCCGCTACCATCGCGATAGCTAACTGGAGCATCAATCACCGTAGATGATGGCGAGTATTTACCTGTAGCAAAAGCCGTGTAGTAAACGAACGGCTTAAACGATGAACCGGGCTGACGACGCGCTTGAACGGCACGATTGTACTGGCTTTTGTCGTAGCTCGTTCCACCGACTATCGCTTTGACAAAATGCGTCCGAGGATCGACCGCCGCTAGAGCAATTTGATTGGCACGAACTCCCAAGTTGTCATGGGCGCGACGAACTGTTTCTTCTGCCATGCGCTGGAAATCGTAGTCAACGGTTGTCTGAACTCGCATCCCGCCTTTAAGAACGGCATCGCGCCCAAATCGCTCGTTCAACTCAGTAACCACAGCTTCCGTCACGTAGGGCAGTGTGCTAGTTTGCCAAGACGTACTCTTAGCAAGTTTTACCGGTTGCTTACGGGCAGCTTCTTCCTCGGCTGCCGTAATCCAGCCCAAGCTCCGCATCCGGGTTAAAACCGTGGCTTGCCGTTCTTTCGCCACATTGTAGTTGACAAAAGGACTGTATTCTTCAGGAGACTGAATCAGTCCGGCTAGCATAGCCGACTCAGCTAGGTTAAGGTTGGACGCTGATTTACCAAAGTAGCTGTGAGCAGCCGTTTGAATGCCATAGTTATTGTGACCCCAATAAATTTGATTGAGGTACATTTCTAGGATTTGGTCTTTGGTAAAGATTTGCTCGACACGGATTGCCAGGACTGCCTCAGCAACTTTACGGCTAAACTTGCGATGCTGCGAGAGAAACAAATTTTTCACCAGCTGCATCGTTAGGGTCGAACCCCCTTCAACCACTGAGCCTTCTTCCCAGTTTGCTTTGAGAGCGCGACCAACACTATTAGGGTTAATGCCGTGATGGAGGTAGAAGTGGCTATCTTCCATCGCAATCACGGCTCGCTTCAATTGCGGACTGATTTGGTTTAATTTAACCACTTCACGATTGGCTTCACCGTGAAGACTGGCTAGCTCCTTGCCCCTAACGTCATAGATGTAGGACGTTTCTGTCGGTACGTAGCCGCGAAGCACTCTTACATCTGGAAGGTTGCGGAAGCTAGTCGCTAAGCCAACTAGCCCACCTGCGACAACCGAACTCGTGAGCATCGTTATGCCAAGAACGGTTCCGCCTGCTACCTGAGCGACTCCCTGTAAAAACTGTAACGTTGACGACGAGCCGCTTTTTGTATCTTGTTTTTTGTGAATGGTGCTAGATGACACAGCGATTTCACTTCCTCACGCGAAAAAGACAGAACGTACTGATGTGGCTATTTTTGTGTCAATACTTTCTATAGATGATTACAGAAATTTTTAGCAATAGCAGGATTATAAAGAAGTTTGGATGTGACAAAAACCCTGGAACAGTTCTCACAAACACCCTGGCCGTCGAGCGATCGCCGTTTAGCAAAGACGTTTGTGCCGATTTGAGAGGTCTTTATCCTTAGCGCTTCCATCAGTATCATTTTGACCTAATGAAAGGTTGACTTGGGTTTGGGGACACTAACATTGCTGCTTGTATAGCCTACAAATAGCGTGTAGCGTTGAGTCGGCAACCGACCATTCAAGAAAGCTTCTCCGTTGAGGAGTGTCACTTCACTAGGGTCGTCAGGCAAGGTGTTAGCGATCGCGTACATTCGAGAGCATCAGTCGTTTTAAAGAACTGACTACTCCAGAATCAGTCGCTTGCCGAACAAACATCGCCTTCAATCATAATAGGTGCATCTAGGATAATAGTTAACTTTGTTCAGCATGGATATTTTGGCATTTATCGGGAAAAATGTTAGTCTGTCTGCCTTAGATCGATACGAGAAACACTCAATTTTACCGACCTGAAACGCTACGCTAGTTTATCCTCCTCTAGATGTCAAGACGAATGTCAAATACTGAATTTACAAAGGGCAATTCGCCATCTGCCATCGCCAATGAACTGGCTTGGCTCTATCGAGGTATCAGTGAAATTTTTCCCAACCAACCCGATTCTCAAGATGCCAATGAAAATCTAGCTCAACGGTTACGACAAACAGACCGTCCCTTACGGGTGAAGTTAGGCATTGATCCAACGGGCACGGATATTCACCTGGGTCATAGTATCCCAGTCCGGAAACTGCGAGCGTTTCAAGATGCCGGTCATACTGCTGTTCTGATCATTGGCGATTTTACCGCGAGGATAGGAGACCCGACCGGGAAATCGGAAGTCCGTCGCCAGCTTTCCCCCGAACAAGTCCAAGAAAATGCCAAAGGCTACCTAGAGCAGGTACGCCCAATTTTAGATTTTGATACACCGGGACGCTTGGAAGTTCGCTATAACTCCGAGTGGCTATCTCAGCTCGATTTAGCCAAAATTCTAGAATTGCTGGCAACCATGACCGTCGGACAAATGCTGGCCAAAGAGGGGTTTGCTGAGCGATTTAAACAGGAAAATCCAATTTACATCCATGAATTCCTCTACCCCTTAATGCAGGGATTTGACTCGGTGGCTGTGCAAGCGGATGTTGAATTAGGGGGAACCGATCAGAAATTCAACATAGCCGTGGGGCGAGATTTACAGCGGCATTTTGGTCAGAAGCCTCAGTTCGGCTTATTAATGCCAATTTTGATCGGGACAGATGGCGTTCAGAAAATGTCGAAGTCGCTGGGTAATTATGTGGGGTTGAAAGAAGACGCCTTATCGATGTACTCCAAACTGGAAAAGACGCCTGACAACCTGTTAGAGCAGTATTTTGAATTGCTGACCAATTTACCCTTAGAGCAATTGCCGGAAAATCCACGCGATCGCCAAAAACAACTGGCTCTCAATATAGCAACCCAGTACCATGGGGAGAAAAAAGCCCAGGAAGCGCAGGACGCCGCCAAGGAGATGGTCAAGGGCGGTGGTGGCGGCAGCGCGAGTGATGCCGTACCAGAATTTTCATTGTCTCAGGTAGAGTTTCCCGCTAAGCTATTTTACATTCTCAAAGAAAGCGGTCTTTGCAAAACGAGTGGGGATGCGCGGCGACAAATTCAAGGGGGAGGCGTGCGACTGGATGGCGATCGCATTTCTGAGGTCGATCTTACCTTTGATGCACCAGACGCCCTCAATGGCAAAGTCCTACAAGTCGGAAAGAACCGTTTTATCCGTCTGATCTAAGACGAGGTATGAATGACGGGCGAACAGACTTCAAATAGGATTATACTCTGCACGGGCATAAACTGAGCTTTTGATTTATCTGTCATCTATAAGCTATAAGATTTTGGCTGAAAGCTGACGGCTGAAAGCTAACCGCCCGTATAGCAATCGATTGTTTATGGTTTCTACAGGTATAGGGAATTTGTCACTTACAGAACGCATCATCGTACCTCTAGATGTTCCAACTCTAGACGAAGCGATCGCCCTGGTCGAGCAGCTACCTCAAGTCCAGTGGTGGAAGGTTGGGTTAGAGCTATTTGTCAGTAGCGGACCCGACATTCTCCAAACCCTGAAAAATCGTCAGAAGCGAATTTTTCTGGATTTAAAGTTTCACGACATTCCCAATACAATGGCAGGGGCTTGCCGTGCCGCCGCGACCTACGGAGTGGATTTGCTCACTGTCCATGCGGTAGCGGGTCGCAATGCTCTCAAATCGGCTAGTACGGCGGCAGCCCAAGGGGCGCAAACCACTGGCTCTCTCCCGCCTAAACTGATCGCCGTGACGCTGTTGACCAGCTTAAGTTCGCGGGATTTAGCCTTCGACCTCAAAATTCCTCTAGAGTTACCAGAGTATGCGTTGCAAATGGCACTACTAGTTCAAGAGGTAGGTTTGCAGGGGGCTGTTTGTTCTCCTCAAGAGGTGGCACAGTTGCGACAGGTTTGTGGAGATGATTTTCTACTCGTTTGTCCAGGAGTCCGACCAAATTGGGCAGAAGCGGGCGACCAACGGCGCTCGATGACCCCAGTTGATGCCTTCAAAGCCGGTGCTGATTATCTCGTGATCGGGCGACCTATTACAGCGGCGGCTGACCCTGTTGCCGCTTGGCAGAGGATTAGCGACGAGCTATCTACTGCTGGTGTTTGATGAAACGCATAGGATTTTTCCCACTTGTTGGACACTCTAACTTCAGGCTGAGACGATCGCTTTTTGTCACCTGCTGTATTGTCCTACAAGCCACTTTAGCCAGTGAGAGTCTGTGGGCTCTCCCTTTTTCTTTCAACTCTGAACGCTTTCATCCCCGACCCTCTAGGATACTGACAGCGAATTCGGCAAACCTAACCCCCCAACCCCATTCCCTATTAGGGAATGGGAAGATGAACTCACTTCTGCTGGCTAAAACCATCAGTTGTCCAGCAGATCTAGAGACGTTGACTTCCCTGTTGCTGCGGGATTTACCTGGCTATGCCAATCGAGTCATTCAACAGTCTCGACGCGTAAACAGAACGGTTACTAGCTCTACTTACGTTCTTTTAGCAGGACACCCAGAATTTGAACCGCTCACGCTTGGTCCCGGTGAATATACTCCTCCGAATGCAGGGGTTGACCCAGAACCTCCCCAGCAAATATTCTTTACCACTCTAGAGCGGCAGTATCTGAGCGGGAAAGCGAGTCAACTGCAGCTTTACCACTGGCTATTTCTCACTCGCACTTCTGATGGCTGGCACTTAGCGATCATGTTTTCTCAAATTGGTTCCTCTGCACCCAACCGTCCTCCGACACCACCCCGCGAGAGTAGCAAAGGGATTGTTGGTCAGGCTGTCAACCTTTGGTTGCGAGATTGCCGTGCTGGAGCAATTAGAGCGCCTAGAGAGAGCAATGGCGAGGGGAAATCGAGGGAATTACAATCGGGAGATGGGAGGAGCAGCAGACAGTTCAACGATTTCCAATAAAATAGGAACAGTTTTTTTTCATCGGGTGGTTTATGGCAAATCGTCCCAGGGAACTCTCCAACAGTAGGAGAGGTATTTAAGCAATGCCAGGTGATGAACGTTCTTACGATGTCATCGGATTCGGTGATGAAGTTCCCGGTATCTTAGCGCTTGTGTGTGCGGCGAAAGAGTATCGTCGCCGCACGTCGAAGTATCCACGAGTTCTCTTAATGTCTAAGGGGAGTAAACAAGAGGGCGTTGGAGGTCATCTGGTCAGGGGAGGTCTTGCCTATCTCGATCGCTGCCAAGTTTCTAAAGATTTGCGATCGGCTCTTGGTTTGGATACGTTTGGGTCGCCACCTGCAATATACACAGAATTCTTGCAGAAGGCTGGTGTGGTCAGTATTGGGCTTGACCCCCGCCAAGCTGATGCGGCGCTAAAGAAGATGATGCAGGAAGCGGGCGTTGCTTTGCTGAGGGAAGTAGAAATCCAATCCATCCTCAAAGAGGGACAGAGAATAGTTGGCATCCAGACGACCAAGGGAGAAACCTATTTAGGCAAGCAGTTCATCGACTCGACTGTCAATGCCGAATTGGCACAAGCGGCTGGAGTAAGAAAACTCAAAGGGTTTGAGACGTTTGGTTTACCCGAATCAGAACTCCCCGTTACTCTAGTTTTTGAAACCGAGGGAATTAGCGATCGCAAACTCAAGGAGATCGAAAACAACTTTCTCAAACGCTTCACTAACACAGCGGATACACAAGCTCAAGAGTATCTCCTGCACGCGGCTGGTTTCGATCGCAAGCTAGCCGATCAACTCCGGAAGGATATGGTCGATGCTAACGGCAATCTCAAAACCCTATCGGTCAGTAAAGATTGTATCGACATTCGCTCCCCAGCTCTATCTGTCGCCTATCATTCATTTCGGGGAAAGAAGTTTTCCTTAGCTGAGAGCGGTCTAATTCTCGATAAAGGGAATGTCGCGATTCTTCCTGATAGCAGGCTTTCCTGGAATGCTCTGCTGTTTTTCGTCAATGGCACTCAAGCAGAGGAACTGGCGCGAGCTGGGGCAAAGCCTACTCCTAAGATGCTAGAGGAAATGGCTTTGCTGGCAAAGTGGCTCAAGAGTATCGGAGCTACGGCTGTTAAGCCTGCATCTGAGCTTTACATCAGGCATGCTGGCAATGTTAGGGGTGTCGTAGACCCGCTCACAGGTGCCAAGATGCTCATGGGTAGCGTTGCTCCTCGCGAGGCGTTAGGAACATTTGCGTATCATTTCGATGTGCGCGGTGGCATTCCAGGAATTGGCGAAAAAGCTAGAGCTCAGGGGTTTACCAGCGTCAATTTTGAACCACCTATCTTCAATATTGGCATTCAGCACGCCGTGATTAAGGACGTGCCTAACCTAGCCGTCGTTAGCCCAGCGTCTGGGTTTGAAGGGTATGCACCAGCTGCTGGCAGAATTGTTGAATTCAATAGTGCTGTAGGTCAAGGATTGGGCATTGCTGCTATCCTCGCTCTAACTAGCGGCAAGGATTTAGCCGACATCACCAACCTTGCGGTGAGAAATGTGCTGTTGGAAACAAATCGATTAGCTCGCGTCTTTGGTGTCGCGAAGTCTGCGGAGGCGGCTAGACTGGAGCAATTCGAGACGATGATTGCTTGATTCTAGGAAATCAAAACGATGAATTATAAATTATTAAAGTAGATTTAATAATTTATAATTCATCATTGATTCTACTCTTCCACAATCTCAGGCGCTTTTGCTGGAATTGGAAAGAGAGATGCAAAAGCAGTCTGACGCTGATTTACAGGTTCAGCTCCAGTATTCCATAAGGTTTCGTAGAAGAAGAACGCTATACCCGCAAATCCTCTTTGGCGAACCGCTGCAACTTGCTTCTGGATTTGGGACAGGGAAACATCTTTCTCTTTGAGTCCGGTCAAAATCCCAATACCCACAGGAATATGACTGCGTGCTGCCTTCATTTCAGGTTGTTCTAATTCCGAAATAAAGCTGTTGAAATCGTCTCGATAGATCTGCACGACGAGTTCTTCCACAAATCCCTGCCGTTCCCACGTTGCCCAGTCCGCTAAAGCGTATTCGTAGGAAAAGCGCTGTGGATTGGGGGAAATAGAGACGACAATCTTCTCTTTTTCGTCTTTAATTGCTCGGAACAATCGACCCATGAAATCCGTAATTTTGTTGGCTCGCCAACTCACCCATTCCGGGTCTTGAGGATTCGTTGAGGGAGCTTTGCCTTGGTGTTCTTGCTTGTATAACTTCACCGTGAAGTCGTCGTAACCGAACTTAGAAGACAGGCCGAAGTGATCGTCGAATTGGATGCCGTCAATGTCGTAGTTTTTAACGATCTCGATCGCTAAATCTTGAATGAATTGCTGCACTTCTGGCTTAAAGGGATTGAGCCAGACAATTTCATGCAGTTTTCTTTCATCAGGTTTAACCCCTTCTGGAATCTCAGTTTTGGTACCATCAAGCTTTTGTGTCAGCCAATCTGGATGGCGTTTGGCTAAGTCAGAATACGAGGGAGCCAAGAAGCCAAATTCAAACCAGGGGATGACTCTCATCCCATTTTGATGTCCCGCCTCAATGATTTCTTTAAGGACATCTCGACCGTTTTGTAATCCCCGTTCTGGATCGAATGCGTCTTTCTCTAACTCGGTCGATATCCGTGCTTCACGTCCGACAACCCGTTTGGCAACTTGACTGGGATAGAGGGTGTAGCCCCAATTCCAAACGGTAGGATAAACCGTATTGAAGTTAAGTTCTTTCAGGCGTTGTAGAGCGCTGGTCGTCTTTTGTGTAGAAACTAGAACATCACTATCAATATTAGTTAGCCACACCCCTCGTAATTCCCCTTGTGCGCGATCGGGTGTTGGCGTTCCGACTTTGGCAATGTACTGGGAAGGCACTACCCCAGCGAGCGAGGTTGCTTGGCACATGAAGGCTGCAATATCGGCTCTCGTTGCCAATCGATCGGGGTTGAGGGTTTGAGCAGTGGGGTAATTGACGACAAGCTGTTTTTCTGTAGCTGCGGCGATCGCACTGCGGGAATACTCAGGAATTCCCGCCGCATCAGTAAACGCTTTATTTAAAGTATCGAGGGCAGGCTGAGTCGGGACATATTTCAGCCCACTGGCAAGAGATACTAATGCCTGCACGCGAGGAATGTTTTGATTCGGTTGGAAGACACCACCAGGGTAGCCAGCCAGAAATCCTTTTTGATAAACGCTTTTGATTGCTTGACTTGCCCAATGGCTAGATGGCACATCCGCAAATTTGCCCCCTGTGCGTACTGCAAGAGCATCAGGGAACGCTGTATCAAGCATGGCAGCATATTCGGCTCTCGTCACGGGTGCATTCGGCTTAAAGCTACCATCCGTGTAACCATTGATAATTCGCCGTTGTGCTAGCTGTTCGATGCAAGGTTGCGCCCAATGCCCCTGAATATCGTTCAACTTGGGTTGGGAGAACGCTGCCGTTGGCTTTAGCACCGCGATTGTTATGCCCAAGACAAAAAGGAAAACCAACCAAGCCTGACGCCCGAAAGCTCGGCTAAAAGAAACCAACCCATCTGCACAGGCTGTAAAAAACCCTTTGAGAAACCGTTTCATAGATATCGAACTAGATCTAACACTATTGACGCTTGCGTCTTGGACTGATCGGGAAGACTGAAGTAGCTGGGTAAAGGTTGCAGGGGACAAAGTATATCACCTTTAAAAACACAGATCGCGATCGCTGCCTTTATGGAAATTTCATATACTCAGGTTCAACTCACGTCCAGGCAATTTATAACACCAGCTTATATATCAAACCGATTTGCGTAAGTCTACAGGCCTGACTTTTCTGAACAATTGTTAAGATAGCAAGCTTGCTATTGAATCAGCTTAAGTATCCCTGGAACTTTACACTTAATGAGGGTTTACATTGATAAGTTTTAACAACACTTTAATTAGTTAAGAATCGATGAAGAGTCAATTGATAGCGACATAAATTGATATTTTTTATTTATCGATCTTAAGCGTTGCCTGAAGAACGTCGGTGCAGCGATAAAGCCAAGCCACTGCCGATTTCATTTAAAGTCCCAAGAGACAATAGGAGATTGATTTAAATTTTTGATACTATAGATTTTTCTTGATTATGGTAATTTTGAACTGATGCGACCTGATTCTCATTTAAGATCGACTTAAATTAGAGCTTTCAAATGTTCTTTATGTATGGATTATCTGGGAGCGAAACTTTGAAAAGGCATAATACAATAGGTTTCTTGATATCTACTCGCTGAACCGAAAATACATTTTCATTCCCTAGGCAGGCATATCACTACTGATAGGGATGCCTGAGTACTTCATCCTCCTGCCCTGGCTAAACCCAAGTTGATAGATCGCCCATTCAGTAGAGGTTCAAGGAATTATAAATTGCGAAAATTGTCGCAAGCCTCCAAGATGCTGAGCAGCGCTTTACGTCTTCAGTCAATCACCCTTTGACTAAGGTGCCAGCCTGAGAAGGGTTCAACCTCAGGTTAAGTTTAATCGTTACGTGGACTCAGCAATGTTGTGAAGTTAAATTAAGAGAATATTAAGATTTGTTACGAAAATCGGATTTTCTGAAAAATAGATTGTTGTTTAAGACTAGCGAGCTTCATGGATCGCTGGATATGAGGAAGCCAAAAACAACCTTGAACTCAAAAACCACTTTAGGAAGCAATTGGGTGTTTTAAGATGACCAACCAGTCCGACTTAGAAGATGTGGCTGCTTACAACATGCGATCGCTCAAGAAGCTAGAACGAGCGATAGCGATGTCTCAGGGACAGTTTTCACTGATTTTGGCGTGCTGCAATTGTCAACCCTTAAGACCTCAAGTGGTCAACCAGTTACAAAAAAGTTCCTCAATACCTGTTGAGACATTCACCCTGCCTCCGTCCGTCAATACATTGTTTACCAGCATGCTGGTGTCCCTGGAACCACCACTACCACCAGCATTGATGGTTTTTGGTTTAGAATCCGTTGTGGCGATCGATCGCGTATTAAGTGCGACAAACTTGATGCGGGATGAATTTCGCAAGCAGTTTCCTTTTCCCGTAGTGCTGTGGATCAATGATGAGATTTTGCAAAAGCTGATTCGACAAGCACCGGATTTAAAAAGTTGGGCAGCTAATCCGATTCGCTTTGAAGTCCCAAAGCATAAGTTATTGGAGAGGATAGCAATCAGTGCATAGATGGCTAGAAATTGTGCGATCGTAATTTCTGTATTTCTGAAGTACAGGATGAGTTGCTAGTACGTTTGCGAATTTAACCCTTGACAAGAGAGCCAACGTAAGCAGCTTTCCCCTGTTGCAGGATTATAGCGCCTACAATAGAAGTAAAGCCGCCTCAGTGGGTAGGGGAGGGCGAACCAATGAAAGCAATGCACCACAAACTAGTTTCTCACCTGACTCAAGCAACAGCTCTAGCATTTACGGCTACGGCGTTACTAGGTGGAGCGAGTGTTGCGGCTGATGTGCAGATTCAGCGAGTGACGAATGGCTTATACTACCCGACAAGTCCTCAACGATTCTTTGAGGAGGGTAGGCGCAGATTGGAGAGAGACATTCAACAGCTAAGTGATAGGCAGCGTTCTCCATCCGAGGATGTATTGAACGTTAATCCCGATCTACCCACACACCTGAGAGACGACCTACTCCGACAAGAAATCAGACAAGAAAAGGGATCGCTCCTGGAAAATCCTAATGCTTTGCCGAGTAACTCCGATCGCTAAAACTCATCATGATTTTACAAAGTTTTACTTGTAACTGAAAGCCGCGATCGCAAGACAGCTCCATCCCACTAGAAATGCCGCTCCACCCAAAGGCGCAATTGCACCGAGCCATTTGATTCCGCTTAAGCTCAAAGCATACAAACTACCTGAAAAAAGAGCAATTCCCACCAAAAAAGCTGAACCCGAGGAAATCAATAGAGTCTGCGATGCCTCAGCACGGCTCAATAGGACTGCAACTAGCAGCAATGCCAGCGAGTGATACATTTGATAGCGAGTCCCCGTCTCAAAGATTTCTAACGCACGCTCAGTTAGCTTTTCTTTCAGGGCATGGCTAGCAAATGCACCCCCAGCAACCGCTAAGCCTGCTAGTATTGATGCGATCGCCATGAAAATTCGCGTCATTACTCCTCCTCAAGAATTTCCAACTCAATGATGACCTCTTTTTCGCTTTCGCCTCTTTTTTCGTTTAGCAGTAGTCAGGACGGCAGCACTCGACTCAGCTAAGCGATGGTTATCCAATTCTCCAATACTAAAACAATAAAAAACTTCACCCTCTTGGCTCACATCGAAATTGGCATTGAATTCTCTAGCTTGTGCATCTAGATAGTGCTTTGCCACTTCTCCCGATAACCGAGCCTCCATAGCAAATTGGAGGACAGTAATACGTCCGTTGTGGTTCTTAAGTAGGTTATAAAAAATAGACTGGAGGCGAGTTCGATTTTCTTCCTGGGTTTGTTGATATAAACCCAACGCAATCCATCCACCGACTCCAGTCAGAGGTAAACCGAAAAGGAGACAAGCCATCGCTTCACTCATTTGCTCCTTTCGGTCAATCTGATGATTAAACGGTGCATAGACTCCAGCTACCAGGCAAAGTCCTCCCAGCGTCAGTAGCAAACCGGCTGACACTTGTTTGAACAGCTTTTTTGCTTTCACTGATGCATTCGTGCTAGAACGATTCGACTTCATGTAAAAGTCATTCATGGGTACGTAACTACAGTTACTTATTTCCCATTCTTCCAGCCTTATGCAGGACAACTCTATCCAGTTCTAGCTACGGGTAGCTTCTAATAATCGGGAGAAGTAAAAGCGAGTGCTAGTCATCGCGTTACGCTGAACTGAAAAGCCGTTGCTTTCCAAAATTTTGACAATATCAGCTTCGCGATGCTGGTAAGCACGGGTGGTTTTACTGGGGCCGGGGAATAACTCGCCGATTTTTTTAAGTAAACTCAGAGCTAGGGTTTTCGGGGCAAAGCTGAGAATTAAACGAGACTCGGCTAGGGAGGCAAGGTGGCTAATCATTTGCGCGGCTTTATCTTGGGGATAGTGAATCAGTACATCCAGGCAAATAACCGTATGGTAACTGCCGCTCAAGGACTCCAAATCCTGCACCGCAAAAGTAGGATTGCTAGTATTCCCTAAGCTATCTTTTGCTCTATCCTTGGCTTCGCCCACCATTTTTTCTGAGATATCGCTTGCATTGACTTTAGCACCCGCTTGTGCTAAAGGAATGCTGAGGCTACCAACGCCACAACCTGCATCACAGATGGACAAACCCGCTAAATTGCCGTCTGCTTCCAGCCAACTGAGGACGGTATCGACAGTTTGCTGATGGCCGGTACGGATATCAAGCTGGACTTTATTCACCTCGCCATCGCCGTAAATCCGCCGCCAACGGTCAAATCCCGTAGCGTTGAAATATTCTTTGACAACGGTTTTGTCATCAACTGTGTTCATAAAGTTGGATTTTTGATCGAGGGTTTGGAACAGTTAATTACTTTACCAGTTGTTGGGGACGGGCAAATTCTTATG
>DATNPT010000095.1:0-7977 GCA_036703075.1 Chroococcales cyanobacterium | reverse complement strand
GTTGCGATTACGGGTCAAGTGGGAACCGATCGCATGCACATTGAATCTCACCAATACTTAGATTTGGTGGCCATGTTTGCCCCCGTTACCAAGTGGAACGCCCAGATTGTTCGACCCAGCAACACCGCTGAAATTGTTCGTAAGGCCTTCAAAATTGCACAAAGCGAAAAACCAGGAGCCGTTCACATCGATTTACCCGAAAATATTGCTGCCATGCCGGTGATTGGGCAACCCCTGAGCAAGGATAGTCGGGAAAAAACCTATGCGTCGTTCCGCAGCTTGGGCAAAGCGGCTGTGGCAATTTCTAAAGCAAAAAACCCGATCATCTTGGCGGGGAATGGAGCGATTCGAGCTAATGCGAGTGAAGCGCTCACGGAATTTGCCACTCGGATGGATATTCCAGTGGTGAATACGTTTATGGGGAAAGGCGTCATTCCCTACACCCATCCTCTAGCATTATGGACGGTAGGGTTACAACAGCGCGATTTGATTAGCTGTGCCTTTGAGCGAGCCGATTTAATTATCGCTGTGGGTTACGACCTAGTTGAGTATTCTCCGAAAAAGTGGAATCCAGAGGGTAAGATTCCCTTAATTCATATCGGAGCAGGTCCAGCAGAAATTGATAGTAGCTATATTCCCTCGATCGAAGTCGTGGGGGATATTTCCGACTCGCTGACTGAAATTATGAAGCAGGCGGATCGAACAGGCAAACCGACACCGGCGGCGGTGGACGTCCGAGCGGATATTCGGTCAGATTACGAGTTCTATGCCAATGATGAGGTCTTTCCCATCAAACCGCAAAAAATAATTTACGATCTGCGGCAGGTTATGGGTCCCGAAGATATTGTGATTTCCGATGTCGGGGCGCACAAGATGTGGATGGCGCGGCATTATCATTGCGATCGCCCCAACACCTGCATCATCTCCAATGGTTTTGCGGCCATGGGGATTGCCATGCCAGGAGCGATCGCGGCAAAACTCGTGCATCCCGATCGCAATGTCGTTGCGGTAACTGGCGATGGTGGATTTATGATGAATTGCCAAGAACTGGAAACAGCCCTTCGAGTTGGTACTCCCTTTGTCACCTTGATTTTCAATGATGGTGGCTATGGCTTGATTGAGTGGAAACAACACAATCACTTTGGGGAATCGGCGTTTATCAAATTTGGCAATCCAGATTTTGTCAAGTTCGCTGAAAGCATGGGACTCAAAGGCTACCGCGTCAATTCAGCCGCTGAATTGATTCCTACCTTGAAAACCGCACTCGCTCAAGATGTTCCCGCCGTGATTGACTGTCCGGTGGACTATGGCGAAAATCTCCGCTTTACCCAAAAAGCTGGAGATTTAAGTTGCAAGATGTAATGAGTTGTTCGTTATTGGTTATTGGTTGTTAGTTTGCGGACGAATAGCTAATACGAAGAGCTTGCATTAGTCGCATTATCTGTCAGGGGTTTAAACTCTTGGCAGATAATCAGTTATCTCTTAAGTGTATTTAAATGGCATAATCTTCTCCCACAGCCTCTTTGGCTCAATTGGACTCCCCAATCAGCGTAAATGCTGCCCAATTTTGAGGCTGAGGATACTTCTCCATTGTCTTCAACATCGCCTGCCGTAATGCGATCGCTTTATCGGGATTCTTCTGTAGATTTTGATAAAACTCACTCATCAACTCGGCGGTAGGCGCATCAGGAATTGACCACAGGGAGACGATGATACTGGGAACTCCGGCTGTAATTAACGAACGCGATAAGCCAATCACGCCATCCCCGGTTAGCTTCCCACGTCCCGTATCGCAAGCACTCAAAACCACTAATTCTGCATTTAGTTTCAAGTCGAGAATTTCGTTAGACGTGAGCAACCCATCATTGGGAACGCCAGGTTTTGATGGGGCAAGCGCGATCGCTCCTGGCACACCCACCCCGTTGAAGTCATCCAATAAGCCATGCGTGGCGAGATGAATTATCTTGGCTTTGGGTAAGCGTGACACAATCGAGGCTTTAGTCGCTTGGTTTTGGGTGAAGGCTTGGGTGTTGAAGAGAGTGGCAATTGTCTTGGCTTCTTGCTCAGCACCTGCCAAGGAGGGTAACTTAGAGGGTTGTTGTCCCGGTGGTTGAATCAGGGGCATGGTAGGATTCCCCACGACTAGTACATCTCGGGCAGAACCGGGAAGGTGTTGGCGTCGTTGATGGGTTAAATCGAGGACAGTAATGGCAGGTGCAGTGAGAATGGTATGTTTTTGGATGAGGTATTGACCCGAAGCATCTTGTAAGGCTGGGAAGGGAACGAGGAACAGTTCGTTTTGCGGGATGAAGATAACGCGGGCAGTTGGGTCAGTTGGGAGTAAGTCTGCGATGGGTTGAATTAGCAGTTGATGCAGTTGCTGTAAGCGATTGGTTTGGCTTACCCCATCCACTCTGGCAACGACATCCAAGCCACGCCCTCTCACACCCATAGAATCACGGCTGATGGTAACGAGGTCAGCTAGTGTTGTATTTTGTTGCTGCCACAGGGGTTTGAGGTCAGCTTTACGAAAGGTTACTTCACCTGTTGGTTTGATGACCCAAATATAGAGCTCTGATTCTTTCGTTTCTTGTTTATCCTTTATCTTAAAGTCGTTAGCAATAATCGAATATTCAACAAGGGTGGCAGAATGATCTTTAGCGATTTGTTGCAGTTGCTTGATGGTGGGCGGAGTGATGGAAGAGTTGACAGAGTTCGAGTTTGTGGTAATCCGCCTAGCCAATAATTCCACAAATGCCCTGGCACGTCCTCGTTCAGCAATTTCTAGAGCGGATAGGGGTTGATTTTGGGCAATTAGGACTTTTTGTAAAGTACGGTAAGTACGAGCTTGCTCTTCAAAAATTGATACTTTATCGGTATCTCGATCGCCTAGTCCAGCTCGTAGAGATTCCCAGACCTTAATTCCCTCCATTAGTGTCTTCTCGGCTTCTACGAGATTGCCAGATTGGTACAGAACACTCCCAAGATTGTTCAGACCAAATCCCTCATTTTGGCGGTCATGAATCTCCCGTGCGATTGCCAAGTCCTGCTTTTGGTAATCAATCGCCTGGGCATAGTCCCCCAGAGAATAGTATGCAAGTCCCAAATTGCCCAGCGCCTTAGCCTCACTTTCACGGTCATGAATCTCTCGTGCGATCGCCAACCACTGCTTTTGGTAATCAATCGCCTGGGTATAGTCCCCCAGGGAATAGTATGCAATACCCAAATTGCCCAGTGCCTTGCCCTCACTTGGACGATTATGAATCTCGCGCGCGATCGCCAACCACTGCTTAGAGTAATCAATCGCCTGGGCATAGTTTCCTAAGGAATAGTAAGCCAGACCCAGATTGCCCAGCGCCGCCCCCTCATTTTGGTGGTTATGAATCTCGCGTGCGATCGCCAAGTGCTGCTTAGAGTAATCAATCGCTTGGGCATAGTCTCCCAGGGCTAGGTAAGCAACACCCAGATTGCCCAGTGCCGTCCCCTCACTTGGGCGGTCATGAACCTCTCGTGCGATTGCCAACCACTGCTTTTGGTAATCAATCGCCTGGCCGTAGTCCCCCAGGGAATAGTAAGCCAGACCCAGATTACCCAGCGCCTTGCCCTCACTTTGACGGTCATGAATCTCTCGTGCGATTGCCAAAAGCTGCTTTTGGTAATCAATCGCCTGGGCATAGTCTCCCAAGGCTAGGTAAGCCAGTCCCAGATTGCCCAGCGCTGCCCCCTCACTTTGACGGTCATGAATCTCTCGTGCGATCGCCAAGTGCTGCTTTTGGTAATCAATCGTCTGGGCATAGTCTCCCAGAGACAAATAAGCATTACCTAGATTACCCAGCGCCCCTCCCTCACTTTGACGGTCATGAATCTCCCGTGCGATCGCCAAGTGCTGCTTTTGGTAATCAATCGCCTGGGCATAGTCTCCCAAGTCTAGGTAAGCCAGTCCCAGATTGCCCAGTGCCGCCCCCTCACTTTGACGGTCATGAATCTCCCGTGCGATCGTCAAGTGCTGCTTAGAGTAATCAATCGCCTGGGCATAGTCCCCCAGTTCTTCGTAAACATTTCCCAAATTGCCCAGCGCCCATCCCTCTCCTTGGCGGTTTTTGATTTCCCGGTAGATTGTTAATGCTTGTTGAAAAGACTGTAATGCCGCTTCAAATTGACTAGTCTGAAACTGCTCAATTCCTTGCTGCAACAATTGGTCAGCTTCCGCTTTCCCAGCATCTGGGGTTTGAGCCAGCACCTGTGGGGCTGTTAACGGCACAGGAAACTTGAAACTCAAAGGTGTCAGGGAAGTTAGGAGAGCAATCAATACACCAAGGCTAAGCTGAGGAAAACGCATAAGAAGGCTACCTCAATGGCATCAGGGCTGACGATTTACCAGTCCTATATCTCTCACGTTTTGGGTCTTATGCAGAATAATTTCCGCCGCATTGCAGAAAGCGATCGGACAATGCCTGTTTTCAACCCATTGTGAAGCTTCCGATTGGGCAATCGACAGGCAATCTCCTATGACAAAAGTCATGATGGGATTTAGTACTTTCTCTTCAGCGATTTAGTACCTTTTCCTCATGTGGCTCCCCCACGTCAAATCCTATGATGAGACTATTGAAGCCCAGAACTTCAGATATCACGATCCTCACACACCTCATAGAAGGGTGCATAGCAATGCACCCTTTTTTTTGCGCTCAATAGCAACAAACACCAAGCAAGTGAGGAATTAAGAGATAAGTTCACAAGGTGAATACACGCCAAATGCGATCGCGAAAAGCGTATTTTAAGTGCGGTCTATCCAGCGCTTCGCACGGTCTTTGAGGTTTTCCTTCGCGTGTTGGACTGTGGATTCTGTCTGCTTGGCTTGACCTTCTGCCTTCAGTCGGCGGTTGCCTGTCAATGCTCCAACTGCTTCCTCTAACCTCCCTTCAAGATTCTTGATTGCAGCCTGGATGCGATTTCCTAGACTCATCTTGCTCTCCTTTACCGATTAAGGTTGGCGTTGAGTATGCCTATTTTAACTGTCCGTCAGAGCTTTTTCATCTTTCCTCGGTGACAAATAGTTAAATGGAATGTCACTGAATTGTCTAGCCTGTAAATAAATTTCCGGCTAAAAGCTAAAGTAAGCTAAAGCTTTTAGCCCGTTCCGCTAGCGCGGTAGCTACGCTTCACGCGCCGCGCTCTCCGTTCCCCGAAGGGTAGGAGTACTTTAGTTCAGGGCTTAAGTCAGTGCCATTCTAGTTAAATACGCGATCGCGAATCTAAATTTTGGGTAAGGGCGAGCTAGGTAACGGTGGGTTTTGTAGCGATGTTATCTGTTAAAGTCAAAAATTGTTGGCTAAACCCGCCCCTACATGCAATGTGGGTGAAGACAAAACATGAAAATCGCTACTTGGAATGTCAACTCGATTCGCACCCGCCTGCTACAGGTAGCGGATTGGTTGCAAGAAACTGAAGTTGATGTTCTTTGCCTGCAAGAAACCAAAGTCGTCGATGCCGATTTTCCGCGATCGCCGTTTGAAGCACTCGGTTATCATCTCTATATTTCTGGGCAAAAATCCTACAACGGTGTTGCCATTTTCAGCCGAACACCAGTAGAAGACATCAGCATGGGGTTTGCTCCCGTATTGGGTGCCGAGAAGGTAGAAGAGGATTTAGACGAACAAAAACGAGTGATTACTGGCGTTGTCAGAGGTGTTCGCATTGTCAATCTCTACGTCCCTAACGGTTCCGAAGTGGGGAGTGAGAAATACGATTACAAA
This sequence comes from Chroococcales cyanobacterium, assembly GCA_036703075.1. Classification (GTDB taxonomy): domain Bacteria; phylum Cyanobacteriota; class Cyanobacteriia; order Cyanobacteriales; family Coleofasciculaceae; genus DATNPC01. Next base: position 2,224 of record DATNPT010000095.1, on the reverse strand, counting down.
CTCCGATGGCTCAAAGTACTGCGCGAGTACTTGCAAACCCTGTTAGAAAAACAACCGCATCCCCTTTGCATTTGTGGAGATTTTAATATTGCGCTAGAAGACCGGGATATCCATAACCCAAAAGGGAAAGAGAACCACATCATGGCTTCTCCGGCTGAACGCCAAGCCTTACAGGATGTCTTAAGCATAGGCTTAGCCGATGCCTTTCGCAAATTCACGCCAGAGACGGGTCACTACACTTGGTGGGACTATCGCACCCGTGGCTTCAGCGCTAATCGAGGTTGGCGGATCGACCATCACTACCTTACGGCTAACCTGTACGAGCAAGCGACCAGTTGTACCATTGATGTTGAACCGAGAAAGCTCGCTCAGCCCAGCGATCACGCTCCAGTAATTGTCGAATTGTTACAATCGTCCTAGAACGCTTGCAAAGATTGGACAAATATGTATTTAGTCACTGGAGCCTCAGGACAAATTGGACGCCGAGTCGTGCGAATTTTGCGAGAGCGAGAGTTGCCAGTCCGGGCATTTGTTCGCCTGTCTTCTCGCTACGCTGAACTAGAAAACCGTGGTGCAGAGCTGTTTATTGGCGACTTACGCGAGGAAAGAGATATCCAGAAAGCCTGCAAGGGCGTTCAGTATATCATCAGTACCCATGGCTCTGGCGGCGATGCTCAAGCGCTAGATTATCGAGCCAATATCGAGTTAATCGACCAAGCGAAGGAAAATGGCGTACAGCACTTTGTGTTCATCTCGGTGCTAGGAGTCGATCGCGGATATGAAGATGCCCCAGTCTTCAAAGCAAAGCGAGCCGTAGAAAAGTATCTGCAAGCCAGTGGTTTGAATTACACCATCCTGCGTCCTGCGGGGTTATCTTCAAATCTCATCCCGCTAGCAGAACAATTTCGTCAAACAGGGATTTATCTACTCAACGGCGACCCTAACAACCGAACGTCAATTGTCAGCACTGACGATTTGGCGCAAATTGCTGTCGATTCAGTCACTCTTGAAAGAGCCCGCAATCAAATCTTTCCTGTAGGAGGACCAGATGTACTCAAGCGCGAAGATATTCCGCGCATTTTTGGCAGAATCTTCAACCAGGAACCCATGATTATTAACCCGCCATTATTCGTATTTGACGGCATCAGAAATGCTGTGGGTTTAGTCAATCCTCAAATCCGAAAAGGTCTAGGTACCTTGCGGACGCTACTGGGGAATGAATTTTTCTGTACTCCTGCGGAGATTGCCACCCTAGAGTCGGTTTACAATATCAAACTGGAATCACTGGAAAGCTTTTTGAGACGCTATTTGGGAGCTTAAGCAATAATCCTGTAATACCAATTAGGTTTAGGCTTGCTACATTCTAGGCATGCCCACCCTACATACAACTGAACACCTATAGCAAGGTAAGAGGAAAACAATGAAACTGTAAATTTTTGAGGAGTAACTTTAACTCAATAATAATCTAATTGCAATGGCTAAATTAAAATAAGCCTATTGCAGAACAAAGAAAATGAAAAAGGAGAAAAGAAACAATCTTTTCTCCTTTTTTCTACATTACACCCTGGTACGTCACATCTTCTTCCGTCAACTGTCTACTGTTTAGAGCTTATTTGCCACATTCTCTCTAAAGCTGCAATTTGTCGCTCCAAAACAGTCGTGCGACTAGCACAGTATCGTTTATATAACAATATGGCTAAAACTAAAGCACTTGGGAAAAAAACTACGAGAAAACCTACAACTGTGTTACCGACAACATCCGTTTGGTTAAAGGTGTTCTGCTGCACACTATAGGGCGGTACGACTGAAGAGTTGCTTTGCATATTTTACCCCCCCTATTTCAGCTTTAATCTTTGTTGGATTTTGAAAAAATGTGAGGGCGAGCACCGATGATTACAAAACATCTTCATTCCTTTTCGCTGTCCGAACATGGATGTAGATCGTCCCCTGAGCAAATTGGTTTAGATCTATCTAAATTTTTGGCTTGTATTGATGAGATAGCTGTTTCTTGTTTATGGCTAAGGGCTACTTGATCGCTATTATTAGCTCTTAGCCATTCATACTGGAGGCGTATGAGGACACTGGCATCAATTTTATTGAGTTACATTCCTGATTGAAGGTCAAATCGCCAATTTAAGGCACGAGGTCTAGAATACGGTTGAGCTGGACGAGGAGTGGATTCAAACGTCTCATCAGGAGAGTGCCATCGCCAATTCAAGGCACG
>DATNPT010000093.1:0-4289 GCA_036703075.1 Chroococcales cyanobacterium | reverse complement strand
CAAGCTGGATACATTACCAAGGTTGGAAGGTTTACCTACCCCAAGTTTGAAGATAAGGGGTCAACCCTCACTCTTGATGGTGTTGTCATAGAGGGTCGTGCGCTCAACCGTTCTCCAGCTGGTCAGTTGAGTGCCCCTTTAGTTGTCGTACCGTCGGTTGGGCGATCGCAAGACTTTGCGGCTGTCGATGTCAAAGGAGCGATCGCGATCGTGCGTCGGGGTGAAATTCGCTTCGGTGAAAAAGCTCGAACCGCCGCATCTGCTGGCGCGGTGGGACTGGTCATCGTCAATACAAATTCCGATCCGTTGTATGGGTCACTCGATGAGAACACGAACATTCCGGTACTTGGGCTATCGGGTCAACAAGGTGAGTCATTACTCCAAAACACTAGAACCGACTCGCCTGTCGCAAAGCTCAACGTCAATGTTCGCCAAAAAACGATAACGGGTTACAACATCATTGCCCATCTACCGGACGTGAAACAGCCAAACGTACTGCTTGGCGCTCACTACGACTCAGTACCCAAGTCCCCTGGTGCAAATGATAATGCTTCTGGTACAGCCGTCGTCCTCGAACTTGCTCGTCGTCTTGCGAATAAACCAGTCGCTCATCAAGCCTGGTTCGTTGCTTTCGACGGGGAGGAAGATATGTTACAAGGCTCGAAGGCATTTGTCAACACGGCTGAACCCAAGTTCCTATCTAATCTCCAAGCCATGCTGAATTTCGATATGGTGGGCGTGAACGACCAGCTACTCGTTGGTGGCACTGAGTCGCTTATAGCGCTAGCTCAAAAAACTAATCCCAAGATTTCTAAAATTCGCGATACAGGAGCTAGCGACCATGAGTCCTTTTCCAGGGCAGGAGTTCCCGTTCTCTTCTTCTACCGGGGAGAAGACCCGAATTACCATTCACCGACTGACACTGTGGTAGACCCTAAACTTTTACAAGCGACGGTTGAGGCAGCTCAGTCACTTGTGCAATACCATCTGCTTACCACTAACCACTAACTACCTTCACCTAGCTATTGATTGTCTTGGAGTTCCCTAATGTGAGATGCAACTCGACACACTGCTCAGACTTAATCGGGTCATTCGCGTTATCGGCTTTGATGACGCACCCTTCCTACGCAATGCTGGCAAACCGATATCGATCGCAGGTGTTGTCTGTGCAGGGACTCGCTTTGAGGGAATGGTTTGGGGACAAATAGAGCCGGATGGTTGGGATGCGACACAGGTCATCTTAAAGCTATTGCTGGGACGGAAGTTCTTGCCCCAACTCCATATCTTGTTGCTGGATGGGATTGCGTTCGGCGGCTTTAACGTTATTGACCTACCAACGCTTTCAGAGCAACTCCAACTCCCGTGCGTAGCGATCATGCGGCGGATGCCTAACCTGGTGGGTGTAGAGCAAGCAATTCATCGTCTGCCACACTCAGAGCAGCGTCTCCAACTGTTGCAACGAGCTGGAACTATCTACGCCTATCCGCCTTTTTTCTTTCAGGTGTGTGGTGCCTGTCCTCAGGTTACGTTCTCGGTACTGCAACGCTTGACGGACTGTGGGAAAGTACCAGAGGCATTACGCCTTGCTCATTTGATTGGTGCTGCTGTAGTCAAGGGAGAGAGCGGCAGCTCTGCTTGATAGAACTTTTTTAGATGTGTGTATACCTGCACACCTTAGATAATAATTTATTTCTTAGAAGTCTCATAAGAACTCTTATCAGCACCAATCAACCTTTGTGCAGGGAGTCTGGCGGAATCGAGCGGCGCTTAGATAAAAAGGGATCGCCGCTCTGTAAACAAATGTTAAGAGAATTTTATTAAAAAATATTGCGACTTATCGACTAAAGTTGTTAAGGTGTGGTTGCAGTGTTACTTCCAATCGATCCTTGTATTTTAGGAGACGTGTTACTTATGCTCTGCGCCCATCTGGCTTCTTCATCGCTTCATTGACTTCTCCAATTGCTTGAAGGATATTTCTCTGGCGGCTCTACACTGCCTTTCCCAGAAGACGGCTGAGAAATATCTTGGGGCTTGTCTGATTACGCGTAGGACAAATCCCTGCCATTGTTCATTGACTTGCCTCTTGCATGCTGGCAGTCAGGTTCAAACTTGGCAGAAAGAAGTTTCACTCAAAGGCATTTCTCACCGTTGCTCAAGACAACGAGTGTTCCCTACAAAGTCTCTGCGAAATGCCTTGCTCCTAATGGTTCAGGCCAACTCATAACTCAAATCACGAATTCATTGTTCATCTCACTGCCTGCGAACAGAAGGCTTCATTTGCCATCTCACGATGAAGCACTGCGTCGCGGCGAGTGTGAGATTTTAAGTAGAGGACGTTTTAGTCATGAATATTCAAGGAAAAACAGCCCTGATTACCGGGGCATCCCGTGGAATTGGACGAGCGATCGCTTTGGAATTAGCCAAACAAGGAGTCAAACGGCTAGTGTTGGTAGCACGCGATCGCCAACGCTTAGCAGACGTGGCGGTTGAAATCCAAGCACTGGACGTGGAAGTCATCTCTCTTGCATTGGATTTGACTCAGCCGATTGAAGTGAATATTGCGATCGCTCGGGCCTGGAAAGCTTACGGCCCCATTCATTTACTCGTCAACTGTGCTGGTGTTGCACACCAAGCTCCCTTTTTGCAATCTCCACTACCGAAAGTTCAGCAAGAGATTGCTACTAATTTAATGGGAATGTACACGATGACTCGTGTAATTGCCCGACGTATGGCGGCTCAGCGCGAAGGAACTATCGTGAATGTTTCTAGCTTGATGGGCAAAATAGCAGCACCGACAATGGCAACCTATTCAGCCACGAAGTCAGCGATTTTAGGATTTACCCAAGCCTTGCGGGGCGAACTCGCCGAACACAATATCCGCGTGACAGCCTTGCTGCCAACCCTAACGGATACTGACATGGTGAGAGATTTACAATTGTTTCGCTGGGTAGTGCCCATGACTCCTGAAAAAGTGGCTCAGGCAATGATCGTTGGATTGCGAAAAGATTCACCAGAAATCCTGGTGGGATGGCAAAGCCACTTAGCGGTGTGGTGCAGTCGGATTGCTCCTTGGCTTCTAGAGAAGATTTTACGGATGGCAGCACCGCTGCCTAAAGACAGACAAAAAGCCGAGCTTCGGCTGAGACAAGCTGCGGCAGTTTCGCGTTAAAGCCGTTGGCAACGGGGAGTCTGACTCAGGACTCCCCAAGCTACTTTATGAGTCTACAAATAGGCTTTACCTGTTGAATAGCTGCAACTTATAAAGAAGGTTGTACTTCTGCTACTGCTTTTTAATACTGTTGTTTATCAATCTTTACTGTAGCGTTTTAAACGCGATAAATTGTCGAGCAGAATTACTTCTATCCTCGATCCCTTGCCTAAATGCCTACAAAACCGTGTCTTTTCTGTCATCTTCTCCTCTCAACTGTATTTTCTGATACGGGCTGTAAGGGCTGAGATTACTTCTTTAGTTAGATAGTTTTCATCAAAAAGCAAAACTCTTGGCAGAGATATTAGGCACTCACCTTTAGCTAAAACTATTAGTATCAAATTATTTAGCTAATCGAGTTCCTGAACTCAGCAGCCAATTGGCTACAGCGATTCATCGAGCTTTGTAAAAGGAGATAAATATGTTTGGACAAATGTGTTGGCTATCTCAACTCGGAGGGGGGGGAGAAAAGATTTTACATTTACGGACTTCTCCTCATCAACCTTGGCAACCTTACACCGCGTTTTCAACCTTTGCCATTCCCGATTACAAAATTCCGGGGGGGTCTAAGGGGTGGGCGACTTACCAAAAACTCCTGAAGGCAGGCTGGACATTAGTTCCCACTGCCCAAGCCAATAGTTTTCATCTTGTTACTCCAGGTGAATTAAAAGCTAGCTAAAGGTCGAGTTCCTCAACCTGTGTAATTTGTTTGGATAACAATAGGTTGCCAAAATCACAAGGAGGTTTGGAATTAATCATATATGGATTTTTTTAGGAGATACGGTCTATCCGATACTCTCCATATCTTGAATACAGTTTTGCAAGAGTCAAGAGTATCGGTAGTACGCTCCTAGAAACGCAACATGCAACATGACAGATAATTTCAGAACTGACTAATAAATAGTTAGCTCAGAAAGCTAAACCACTTTTTAAACAAAAATTAGCTCGAACATCACCAAATCAGTTCAATTCTTGTAGGCGGAGCGCTCCTCAATTAAGCCACCTATCTCAGATAAAACGTACAAGGGTCTGCCCTTCACTTCTTCATAGATGCGTCCTACATACTCACCTAAAATGCCAA
>DATNPT010000086.1:0-1894 GCA_036703075.1 Chroococcales cyanobacterium | reverse complement strand
AAGTCAAGCTAAGTACCTCAAACTCTGGATTACCATACATCTGCGTCCGGTCAATTGCTGAAAGAATTTTATTGTTTGCCGCGTCCGAAAACAGGCACTGGCAAACCAACTGAGCAACATCGGCGCGATGAATGCTTCCAGCTACTTTATAGTCTTCTGTCAGGATGCCATTTCCTGTTGCTGGTTCCGACTTTAACCCACCCGGTCGAATCACCGTGTAAGTCAGTCCGCTTTGCATTAAGTAGTTCTCTGCCTGTTCTTTTTCGATCAAAACTGTTTTTAGAGCCTCCAGCGCTTGTGGCGGTATGGCAACAACGCTTTCTCCACTGCCAATCGAAGACACTAGGATAAATTTTTGCACTCCCGCTTTCACCGCAGCATCAATGAGGTTTTTGTTACCCAAGTAATCTGCTCGTTCACCATCTTTGGGTAAACCCCCAATCGTGCTGATGACGGCAGAGATTGGTTCATTTCCTAGCATTGCCTGCTCTAAAGTCGCCGCATCCAAGGCATCTCCCATTACCACGTTGATTCCCATTGCCTCCAATTCTGGACGGGATGCCTCTGAACGTAATAGGGCTTTCACGTTTTGGTTTTGTTCAGTCAGACACTTGGTAATTTCTCGACCAACACCTCGACTTGCCCCAGCTAGAAAAATGTAGGATGCTTCTGTCATCTTGGATTCCTTGCTCTTATACTTCTATCTCTTTTCAGCATAGGAAATCATGTGAGGCTTAACTCATGATCCCTCTCTACCTTTACGCGCCACCATAACCAACCAAGATTGTCGATCGCGGGGTAAACCAGGAGGACGATAGTAGTGACATGGGTGAGACGTGGGAGCGATCGCTAATCCACTTAAATAAGTTTCCCAATAGGTGTAAAAGGCTTATCTGTACAAGTAACTGTAGAAGGCAAGACTTTACAGCATTTTTACGGACTCTTCATTACTGTCTTGCCTGATTCTTACTTGCGATAGATGTAATAAGGAGAGTTTAGAGAAATTTAGACTTCAGCCTTTATGAAAAAGCCAGCGCAGGCGTTTTGCGTTGGGTTAGTGTTCTTTGGCGCACTAACCCATCCTGTAGTTGCTCAAACATCCGAAACTGACTCTAGCACTCCACTCCCTTCATCCACGGGGCAGGCTGGTGATTTGAAAGTTCTTCCTCGTATCGGAGCAAGTTTCACGACGACAGGTGCTGGCTATGAAGAACCCTTTTTCAGTCTAGAAGGCTTTGTCCCTTTACAACAGACTCCAGGAAGTAACCTAACGTTCCTGGAAGGACGAGCATTGGTTTTAACCGACTCGACATTTGGCACTAACCTGATACTGGGTCAACGGTTTTATCGACCCTCTCAAAATATAGTTTTGGGTGGATATCTCTCCTATGATGTCCGGGATACAGGCAACACCACCTTTCACCAAATTGGGGCAGGGTTTGAAAAACTGGGTGATGCTTGGGATTTCCGCATCAATGGTTATCTCCCCGTTGGCAATACCCGCGAACAGATTGCTGAATCGATATCCAATCCGTTTTTCCAGCAAAACTTCTTGATTCTAGAGCGATCGCGTCAATTTCAAGCAGCGATGGCTGGATTTGATATGGAAGCAGGTGGGCGACTGTTACGGATCGGGAATGGCGACTTGCGTGGCTATGCAGGTATGTATTACTACAGCGCAACAGGTAGCGAGGACGCCCTTGGCGTTAAAGGCAGACTGGAAGCCCGTCCGAACGATAACTTCAGATTAGGATTGTCCGTTCAACACGATCCACTGTTTGATACAAGCGTAGTTCTCAGCTTAGGGATGAATTTTCCAGGAAGCCGACCGCGTGGGGTGCAAAGAGGTAGCGCACTGGCTCGTATGGGAGAATCGGTTGGACGCACTGCTACG
>DATNPT010000083.1:0-3452 GCA_036703075.1 Chroococcales cyanobacterium | reverse complement strand
GTCTGCTTGAGGAATTAATCTCTCTGCATCTAGAGAGAGCGGCTGAATCCCTAGGGTTTGGTAACATAGTTTCGGTATTCTAGAACACAGATTATATCAGGCAAAGCGCCGTTGGCTGAAGGGTTCGTTTGTAGAAAGCTTCAGTACGGTAGCACCTGGGTTTCCTTTCTCATGACTAAACGCACTCGAAAAAAACGTCAACCTTTCAACTCTTGGTTAGAGGAATTTGACGATATCATTCGGGGGGCTTCCGGTGGTTTTTTGTTTGGAATTCCATTACTCTACACGATGGAAGTGTGGTGGATTGGTTCTCAAACCTCCCCAGCATTGATGTTAGGTATCCTTGCCGTTACGTTTGTTGTGGTTTTCTTGCTCAATCGTACAGAAGGTTTTCGCAAATACAAAACTAAGCAGTTCCTCGATACAGCGATCGACAGTGTTCAAGCCTTGGCAGTCGGAATGGTCTGCACTACCTGTATCCTCGTTCTGTTAGGTGAGATTAGATGGGAAACTCCATTAAATGAAGCATTGGGAAAGTTAATCCTGGAGAGCGTTCCTTTTGCCTTGGGTACAGCTTTGGCACATGCTATATTCAGTGGCGATCGCTGGTCAGCGTCACAAGGTAAGGATGCCGATAATTTAGGCGATCGGGCAAAAAAGACAAACGACTCGGAACTCAATGCTACCCTTGCCGATATTGGTGCAACTCTAATTGGTGCAATCATCATTGCCTTTAATATTGCACCAACTGACGAAGTTCCTATGCTAGATGCTTCTGTGTCACCCTCATGGCTGCTGGGACTTATTGCAGCATCACTGATAATTTCTTACTGTATTGTGTTCGAGGCTGGCTTTACCACTCAAGAAAAACGGCTAAAGCAGCAAGGTATCTTTCAGCGCCCCATCAGCGAAACAGTCGTGTGCTACCTAGTCTCTCTATTAGCTTCCGCGCTAATGTTAGTTTTCTTTCATCGGTTGACGTTTAGTGACCCATGGACGGTATGGTTGAGCTACACCATCATCCTGGGACTACCAGCAACAATCGGCGGCGCAGCAGGACGTCTCGCAACATGAACGATACAGATGCATCACCTCAAGACGTTGCCGATAAGCCACCGCGATCGCCTGCTGAGTGGACAAGCTTTGGTATTGCCCTACTCATCTTGGCAACCATTGTTGGACTCGTAATTTACCAGTGGCTGACTCAAAAAAATCAACCACCAATATTGTCAGTTCGTGCCTCAAGCGAGATGCGCCAAGTGCCAGGACAGTTTTATGTGCCGTTTGAGGTCAAAAATATCGGTGGAGAAACCGCTGAATCCGTTCAAGTGATTGCTGAACTCCGTATTAACGGTGAGGTTGAAGAATCTGGCGAACAGCAAATTGACTTTCTTGCTAGTGGCGAAACTGAAGAGGGGGCGTTTGTGTTTAGCCGCGATCCACGGCAGGGAGAACTGAGTATGCGGGTTGCTAGCTATAAGCTACCGTAGCGTCAGTGGTCAGTGGTCAGTATTAAAAAGCTCGGTATTGTTTTTGCACCACCCCTAAGTCGCGTCTTTTTGTTTCGCGATCGCATCCACACGATGAGCTTGTCTCGCTTGAATATCCTCTAATTTTGTATCGGGAATCGCATCGATCAATTGACGGGTATAATCTCGTTGTGGATTGAGGTAGATAGAATCAGCCGTGCCAATTTCTTCAATTCGTCCTTGATTCATCACCATAATGCGATCGCTCACGAACTTGACTACGCTCAAGTCATGAGAAATAAAAATATAAGTCAAGCCAAAATCTTGCTGCAAATCCTTCAGTAAATTGAGTACTTGAGCTTGTACCGAAACATCCAGCGCCGAGACGGATTCATCACAAATAATGAATCGGGGTTCACAAGCGAGGGTACGCGCAATACAAATTCGCTGTCGTTGACCTCCAGAAAACTGGTGTGGCATGCGTTTCATGGCGCTGGCATCGAGTCCAACTCGTTCCAATAATGCGATCGCTCGTTGTCTGCGTTCAGCAGCAGAAGCACCGAGATGATGGATGTCCATCGGTTCAATTAACGCATCCCCAATCGTTTGCCTCGCATCCAGCGAACCATAGGGATTTTGGAAGATAATTTGCATGTAGCGGCGCAAGGCACGCAGCCGTCTAGAATCCAGTTCCAAAACTGAATCCCCATCAAAGATAATTTCACCATTAGTCGGTTCAATCAGGCGCAAAAGACAGCGGCTCAAAGTTGTTTTACCACAACCGGATTCTCCTACTAAACCCAATGTTTCACCGGGATACACATCAAAACTCACATCATTTACAGCTTTAAAACTGGTTTTATTGCCAAAGAATCCGTTTCGTCTGGGGAATTCTTTGCTCAGGTGACGCACTGATAGTAAAGGTAGTTGCTGTTGCAGGTTTTGGTAGCGCTTTTGCACTTCACTACTGCTTACTTCAGCTAGCAACAAGTTTCTTTCTGCTTGACTATGTGTTTTTGCGCGAATTTCGATTTCATCTGTTGCATTTGTAGTTACTTCCATAAAGTCAGCTACAGTTGGCAGGCGTTTGAGTCGTTGCTCTGGACGAGGACGACAGTTGAGCAATCCTTGGGTGTAGGGGTGTTGAGGATTGGCAAATAGGTCATAGACTAGCGCTGTCTCTACCGCCTGACCTCGATACATTACCACTACGCGATCGGCGATTTCTGCAATGACTCCCATATCATGGGTGATGAACAGAATAGACATGCCTCTGGCGTCGCGCAGTTCCCGCAGCAATTGCAAGATAGTCGCCTGAACGGTCACATCTAGGGCTGTAGTTGGTTCATCAGCAATGAGAATGGCGGGGTTGCCACTCAATGCGATCGCGATCGTGACTCGTTGCTGCTGTCCCCCTGAGAGTTGATGGGGATAGCGCTTCATTATCTCTCTGGGGTCGGGGAGTTTGACCTCATCAAAAAGCGCGATCGCTCTTCTATACGCTTCCTTGCGATCGACTGCCTGATGCAGCAAAATTGCTTCTACAACCTGTTCTCCACAGGTATAAACTGGATTCAATGAAGTCAATGGCTCTTGAAAGACCATTGAAATTAGCCCACCCCGATAAGCTCTTCTTTTATTAGCAGAAAGGGCTAGCAAATTAATCGGATTACTATTAGGGGGATGGGGATTGCGAAATAAAATTTCTCCCGTTACTTGAGCTGTATGGGTTAGCAGTCCTATAACTGCCAACGCTGTTACCGATTTACCAGAACCCGATTCACCGACGATTCCCAGTGTTTCACCAGAGGTAAGAGTAAAGGAAACATCGTTTACTGCTGTTACTCTCTTTGCCCTCGCTTCACCTGGAAATCTAACGGAGAGATTATGGACTTCAAGAATAGGTAAACTCATAAACTGCAAATTTATTGATGCTGATTTATAACGTATTTTCCTAAAAGATTAGGGTAGTTCAAACAGTAT
>DATNPT010000079.1:0-14121 GCA_036703075.1 Chroococcales cyanobacterium | reverse complement strand
AAATCGCGATCGTAAGTTGAGAGCGCTTGTTCATACTGCTTCAATGAATTGAAAATCTTGCCCAGGTTCCGCAAGGCGTTGGCTTCTCCTAGACGATTTCCCTCCTTCCGCAACCCAGTCACTGCCTTTTGTGTGGCTTCCAATGCTTTGGGATAATCGCCTGATGCCAAGTACGCTCTGCCGCTCATCGCTAAGGATATAGCTTCCCAATAACTGCTATTCTGTTGGCGCGACAGTGAAAGGATTTGGTTAGCTGCATCAAGCGCGTTGGGATAATCCTTTAATGACTCATAGCTTCTAACAATGGAGGTGAGTATGGAGGCTTGCTGCGAGAAATTATTATTTTCTCTTGCCAGAGCCAGCGCTTGCTTGTGATAGTCCAGAGACTTCCGATCATCGTTCGCTTCTCGGTAGACGCTGCCAATTCTGTCAAGGCTTTTAGCTTGCCAGGTGCGATTGCCGATAGCACGAAATATCTCTAGCGCTTGGTTGTATGTATCGATACTGAGCTGATAATCCCCCAATGCACTGTAGACATCAGCGATGCTGTAGAGCGTTTTGGCTTGCTGGGTACGAGCGTTCACCCGACGCTGGATATCTAGGGCTTGGTTATAAAAGTTGAGCGCCTGCTGCGGTTCACCCATCGAATCATTGATACTAGCGATGTTACTGAGGGTAGAAGCTTCTGCTTCGGGATTGGAAATGGCACGCCACAGCACAAGCGCTTGATTCAAAACGTCGAGGGCTTTCTGGTTTTCTCCGAATCGCTCGTAAACTCCACTGATTAGGTTGAGGAGATTCGCTTCTCCATATCGAAACCCTGCCTTTTGGTAAAGCGATCGCGCTTGATTATAATAGTCCAGCGCTTTGGAAGGCTCGTTAAATCCAGAGGAGTAGGTTGAAGCGATGCCTTCGAGAATGGAAGCTTGTTGAGTAAGGTTGAAGATTAAATCTCTTCCTGAGAGGTTTCCCTGTGCGGCTTGTTGGAGTTTCAGCGCTTGGTTATAGGAATCCAGCGCCAACTGAAACTGGCCCAACGAAAAGTAGAGCATACCAATTCTGTTGATGGTAGCTGCTTGCCCAGCCAAATCCTTCTTTTCCCGCTGAATTGTCAATGCTTGATTGTAGGAATCGAGAGCCTTTTGTGATTCGCCTAAGTTGGTGTAGATCAGACCGATTTCCTGGAGTATCAAGGCTTGTGCAGCCGTATCCTTCTCGGCACGTTTGAGTTCCAGTGCTTGATTGTAGGAGTCGAGTGCCTCTTGAGTCTTGCCCAATTTAACGTAGACATCACCGATGTAGCCCAGCGTAATAGCTTCAAAAGAGGTTTGTTTCTGTACTCGAAACAGTGGCAGGGCTTGGTTGAAATATTCCAGCGCTTTTTGCATTTCGCCCATGCTGTAGTAAGTATTGCCGAGAGAATTGAGCAGGGTAGCTTCTTCAGAGCTTGTGTGGACAAGTGCTTGCTTGTATGTGTCGAGCAGTTTTTGTTTGTCCTCCGAGTTGGAACCAGCATTTTCAGTAGAGATACGAGCGATCGCGTCCTGAAGGCGGTTTTTCATCTCGCGCCTGATGGCTAACCCCCGCTCGAAATAGTCCAGCGCCTTCTGAGGAGCGCTCTGGATATAGTAAATCGTGCCGATGCCCAGAAGATTTGAAGCTTCCCAACCACGAGCCTCATACGGAGGAGCTTCATTAACAGCCAATTGCTGCCAAATAGAGAGCGATTCTTCGTATTTGGTAAGTGCCTGTTGCCTCTGTTGTGCTGTTCCTTGCTGAAAGAGTTGGAGCGCTTGCTTATATAGTTGCACTCCCCGTTCGTAAGCTTGTTCCTTATCAGTAGTATTTGCATTTGGCGAGGAAGTCGCTGGCTGCTGGGCAATTGAAACGCTTGTTGCCATCGCGATTGCCGCTACCGACTCTGACAGCAACAGAATGCCGAGCGGTATTGCGAGAAGCGATCGCGCAAAGCTCACCAGCAAACCCGAGCGCACTTTACTCCAGCTGCAAGCCATTTCTTTAGCCACCCAACACCTCTACTCTTACAAATGCCAATTTTTGCTTTGTAGCCGTAGTAATTTTATCTCCCTGACACTTGCTGCTTATGCAAAGAGAAAATTAGAGCGATCGCGAGACTTCAGCTTAAAGAGTACAATCGTGCCGAGATATTAGGTTGTTTGGGTTAGGAGAAATTTGTGGATTTGAGATGGCTGGAGTGGGGCAAGCAACTACAAGCGATCGCACAAAATGGTCTGACCTATACTGAGGGAGTATTCGATCGAGAGCGCTACAAGGCGTTGCAAGCGATCGCAGCGGAAATCCTGGCTACCTATTCAAATGTAGAACCTACCTACGTCCTAGATCTGTTTTCCCATGAGGATGGATACGCAACTCCCAAAGTTGATGTGCGCGGAGTCGTGTTCCGCGACGATCGCATCCTGCTAGTCAGGGAACGCTCGGATGGGTGCTGGACATTGCCGGGAGGATGGGCAGATTTAGGGGAGTCTCCCAGCGAATCAGTTGTACGAGAAGTGTATGAAGAGTCGGGATATGAGACACGCGCTATCAAACTACTAGCGATTTGCGATCGCAACAAGCACGGACATCCACCCCTACGACACGATGTTTACAAAATTTTTATTCAGTGCGAACTTCTCGGCGGCTCTCCCTCGCACACTATAGAAACCGATGGGGTAGAGTTCTTTGGCGAACATGAAATTCCAGAGCTATCGCTCACTCGCGTGATGCCTGCTCAAATCGCACGACTCTTTGAACATTACCGTCATCCCAATTGGTCAACTGACTTTGATTAACAGCATTCACCCAATGCACCGACTCCAAATTATTTGGTAGCGGGATGAGATATTGTTCGCTAATATCGCCTATCCTTAGATTTGTCCTGATTCTATCTCGACTCGTCAAGCGTTTTATTGCGCCAGAGCCTCTTTGATATATGCCTAAGACTTACACCGTTGAAATTCACCACCAAGGCACTACTCACACAATAGAAGTGCCAGAGGACAAACAGATTCTTCAAGCCGCCTCTGATGCGGGAATAGACTTACCCAGTTCCTGCCATGCCGGAGTTTGTACGACCTGTGCTGCTCAAATTTTAGAAGGAACTGTCGATCAGAGCGATGGTATGGGTGTTAGTCCAGAACTGCAACAAGACGGTTATGTCTTGCTCTGTGTTGCCTATCCTCGCTCTAACCTAAAGATTGAAACCGAGAAGGAAGAAGAGGTTTACAGTAAACAATTCGGTCAGCCTGCATAACTACTAGTTCAGAAATCACAAGTTAGAGATTTAGGGGCAAATCCACAAGCCCCTAATATTTCTTGCTATGAGCTACATTTTTACTTCATCATTCAGATGGCTTAGCCGAGTGGAAAGATATCAGCTAGAACAGCGTTAGATTCACCCACTATGGTTTCGGGAGAAGGTGAGTCATACACGACTAAAATAGAATGCTGCTGCGCGATCGCGTTTAATAAAGTCACTCCTTCCGGGTGATGATTGCCCTCCCCATAAGGTAAATCGAGAATTGGCTTCGGTTCCCAATAAAACAGGTTATCTGAAGAATTCAATCCACCTGGAAGCCGAAATAGTTTAACAGGGCCATCTAAGTCCATCGTTGGTCCAGCTAAAATCAGCAAATCCTGACCATCGAAACACAAGTCGCGAATGCCCAACCCTGCCAACTTCAAAAAATGCTTTTTGTAGAGTTTGTCACTATCCTCTAATTTCTTCAGCGTCAAAATCTCCGGACTGCTCGCTTCTACTTCTATCTCCAGAATTATCGCCCACCCGCGCAATACAGGGCCTCGTAAGCCCAAGAAAATTTTGTTGTTACAGATGGCTAATCCCTCGATATCTAATCCATTATCTTTACTCGGAATTTTAGCCAAAATAAAGGGGTGAAGATGTGAGTCTGAATCCAGGGCATCCATTAGAATATTACCCTTCTCAGTTAGCTTAAGTTTAGCAGCTCTTAGCGTTTCATTGGGGCGTTCTGGATGGGGACAATCTTTAAACAATTTGCCATCAACCAGAGGAATCCGTGCAAAAATGTAACGATTCTTTTCATCTGCCACGGTTGCTAATCGTTCGATGTTCTTTTTGTCCTTTTTGTCTTCTTTCGGTTTTTTGCGCTTCCAACTGTGAGAACCAACTAACCAAAGGTAATAATCGGAATAGGCAAGTCCTTCAATATCAATTTCTTCGTCTTTTCCAGCCGGTAACTCAATGAACTGACTGAGTTCAATTTGTTGATGATTACTAAAGGTGTCAGAACCATCAAACGATAGTCGTTCTAGAGTCGTTGTTTCATCTGATGCCAGCCATAAGTGCTTGTCATGTGTCAGAAGAGCAGCTGACAAATCTTCATGACAAGGCACGCAATCGCTTAAGAATTGTAGGGTAACGCGATCGGGTAAGTTGCTAATTGCCATAAAACATTGCTCCACTATAATCTGATAGCCATATAGGAGTTAAGCTCCGTCATCTTGTATGTCTTAACTCGGATGCATGAAATAGCGCAAGGCAAGAGTGCCTCTACAAGGTGACAAAAGTAGCATCTCCCCCTTAACGTTTCCTTGGCTTATGGTTTTTCTAGCTTACAAGATGGAAGATTTAAATTAAAAATGCCTTTGCGATCGAAACAGGAAGGGATGTTGCTCACCTGTTGTGCGTAATTTTCTTTGGGAAAGGTAGCAACAGTACCATCACGCAAAACTTCGCAAGGACGATTCTGGCTACATTCAGGCTCGGATAAAGCTTCATCATCTACAGCAGTATTCACGATCGCAACCACGCGACGACTTTTCAATGAAATCATTGGGGAACCCGACATTCCACCGACAGCACTGCAACGATTGCGGAGGGATTTATCCCAGTAGTAAACATCTTCTCGAAGCTTAACAGACTCTCCAACTTCACACGTTACTCGATGCAGGAAACTCAAAGCAGGCTCCATGTCCCGCATGGGAATCCCAATCACCTCAACGGGTTCTCCAACACCGGCAGGAACTTCATTAATTTTCAAGGGCGTAAACCCCTCTTTTACTAATTGCTGAAAGGTTGTATTCAGTTCTAAAATTGTGATATCTGTCCCTTTCATCGTCGCGTAAACAATTCGTCGCACAAAAACGGGACGAATATGTTCTTTTCCATTTTTAAAATAATTCAACTTAAAGATGAGACTGGCAGGGCGATTAATCAGGATTTCTTTGGCATTCGGAAATCTTGAATTATCCGAGCAATGACCGTTTGTCATAGCATAGGCTGGAGCTTTATCGTCACCTTCAGTATTGACAAAAAAAGCCGTACAAAAGCCTTCACCCCTCTGCTCCAATAAACCGACCCCATTGTAAGTTTTTCCCCGTTCGGCGGTTAAAAGCTCCCAATTCACGTTGGGAGAATTTACATCAGCGTCCGGTAATTTGTTACCATTTCGGTCGTAAATTGCCGCTTGGGCCAAATTTGACACCAGCGCTAATGCTAATCCAAGGGATGCGAGCCAAGTTTTCTGTTGCCAGATTTTTCGCATACGACAGGTACTCCAGCCCTCTTGGTTGATAATGAGTAAAGATTTGATTTAGGCATAGCCTTTAACGAGCAAAAATGACAACTCACTTCATCACCGCAGAAATTGACCTCCAGGAATCACCCGCGCAATTGCAACAAGCTATAGAGGAAGAGTTGCAAAAACGAGGAGAACCTCTCCGTTGGGCAGTGACTAATGTCGATACCGATCGCCAAAAAGCTCAGGTAGAGGCGATTGTAACAGTGCAAGAGGATGAATTATCAACAGAAGCTCTTTAGGCGCTGTTTCTTTTCTGGCGTATGGCGAGTACTTTATCCTGGGATGCGCTAACACCTTGCCTACTTCATGCTTGTGATGACTCAACGTCCTTTCACGGTTGTCTTAATTGTTCCTACAGGAGTGGGGGCAGCGATTGGTGGTTATGCGGGGGATGCCCTACCCGTAGCAAAAGCGATCGCGCAAATTAGCGATCGCCTAATTACTCACCCCAACGTCCTCAACGGGGCCCAGTTGTACTGGAACCTACCCAATGCCTTCTACGTAGAAGGGTACGGACTTGACAAATTTGCGGCTGGATGCTGGGGACTGCGACCCGTCCATCAAAACCGGGTAGGATTAATCCTGGATCGAGGTATTGAGCCAGAGTTGCGCCTGCGACACCTCCAAGCGGCGGATGCGACGAGAGCAACGCTGGGGCTAAATCTTACTGACTACGCGATCACCGATGCTCCCTTAAACGTAGAACTGCGGACAGCCGCATCTGGAGCGAGTTGGGGCACCATTGGCAATCCCGATAGTTTGCTACGAGCTGCTGAAGTCTTGATTCATCAGGCAAGAGCAGATGCGATCGCAGTAGTTGCCCGTTTCCCAGATGATACAGGTAGCCAGGCCTTGCAAGCTTACCGACACGGACAGGGAGTAGACCCCTTAGCCGGTGCCGAGGCTGTAATTAGCCACCTCATCGTTCGTACCTTTCAAGTCCCTTGTGCCCATGCTCCCGCACTGATGCCCTTACCCCTCGACCCCGATTTGTCTCCTCGCTCGGCAGCGGAGGAGATAGGCTATACCTTCTTACCCTGCGTTCTCGTCGGACTGAGTCGCGCCCCACAATTTGTTGCACAAGCAGTCACGAGTCGGGAAAAGGATAACTTTTGGCAACAAGGAGGAGCTTTTGTTCCAAATGCTGGTTTACAATCTTCTCCCAATTCCCCAGTCCAGACACAAAATTTTACGTTTCCGGGAGACATTTGGGCAACGGAGGTGGATGCTGTCGTAGTACCAGCAACCGCTTGTGGTGGCAGCGCTTTGCTTAGCTTGAGCCAATCGAGAGCACTGATTATTGCCGTTGAGGAGAACCAAACCTCCATGCAAGTTCCTCCAGAATCCTTAGGGATCAAAGCAATCAGAGTACACTCGTATTTAGAGGCTCTGGGTGTCCTAGTCGCTCATCGCGCTGGGATTAGTGCTGACGCTCTCAGTCCGTCCCTATCGTCATTGCATTGCTTATCTGTTCGTGGCAAAACAGCTTCCTGAAAATCCCGAATTTGAACCCCTAACGCGCACCCAAGTGTTAATTGCAATGGGTGTGACGGCAGTTATTTTACTGTTCATTGCCAAGATTTGGCTGCATCTTGGCTCCGTAAAGCTCCTACCGCTACAGGGAACTCCTCAAGCTCTGCTCTTGGGGTTGGCGATCGCATTGGGCATTAGTTGTGCTAGTAGTTTGGTGTATCGTCTTTGGCCGGCTTACCGCCAAAGTGCAGATTTCTACCTAGAGATGGTACTCAAGCCTTTGGTATTACCAGACTTAATTTGGTTGGGGCTGCTGCCAGGGATGAGTGAAGAATTGTTATTCCGAGGCGTAATGTTACCGGCTGTAGGATTGAATGCCACTGGTGTTCTTGCCACCAGTCTACTCTTCGGCGTTTTGCACTTGAGCGGTCGCCAACAATGGCCTTATGTAGTGTGGGCGTCGGTAGTTGGCTTGTTATTAGGGTTTAGCGCGGTGGCAACGGGTAATTTGCTAGTCCCGATTGTGGCTCACATTGTCACAAATTTACTATCCAGCTATCTATGGAAACTGGGACACCGACAAGTTGAGGTTTGAAGCAGTGAGCAGTGACCGGGCGTTTGATAGGCAATTTAGACTTAGGAACAATGGCACTGACTTAAGAACTCTCATCCGTCCGATCCACCCTTGCGGAGCAGGTCTGGGGAGGTTCCCCCAATCTTGGTTTTTCCCAAATGATATATTCCATGACGACGGGTTGCAGCGTGAAGCCCTCTGCACTCTTGTCTATCAGCGTAGACGAAGCCTTCTCAATTAGCGATCGCCTCAAGAGAGAGGCTAAGACCTCTATTAACTCACTGGGCGATACCTCGATCGCTAAATCCTGTTGCAATTGCGGCAATGAAACGGGTTCTCGATTGACGGCTAGCCAGTACATCACTTCTTTTTCTAATTCGGTGAGTCGATTAATTTGTTGTTCTAGGAGATTGCGAATATCATCGAACACTAATGTACCCTGTTTCAAGGCGGCTAAGAATTGAGAAACATCACCATCAAAAAAGTCTTGAATCGCTGGAGCGATCATTTTTAAAGCCAACGGATTGCCTGCATAGTGGCCGATTAGAGTGTTCCACTCCGCTTCTGAACCGGAAAAAGCTCCAATGTTTTGAAAAATTTTCTGGGCTTCTATTGTTGGCAACCCTGTTAATTGGAAGGAGCGAACGGGAAGATTTCCACCTTCTTTGGCAGCTAATCCTTTGGGTTTTTCACGAGACGTTAGTACCAAGCAGCTTTGATGAGGAGTATCTGCAATGCATCTGAGGAGTTGACCGTAACTAGCATATCCTTCTCGGTAGCTCCCTGTGCGATCGCCACTTCGCAAAATAGACTCGGCATTATCGAGTATCACAAGACAACGAGAGGAGCGTAAATAAGATATCAGTTGCGAAATTCTACCATCTACCGTGTCTCGCAGCTCGGTTTCTTGTCCGCTTGAGAGAAACTGAATTAATTCTCCCAGCAGTTCTTGGGTTGAGGGAGCGTTGCGTAAACTTCGCCAGAACAGGTAGTTAAATTCATCCTGAATCTGAAGCGTCAACTTGACTGACAAAGCCGTTTTACCACTGCCCCCCATCCCCAACAGCGTCACGAGGCGGCAGCGCTCATTGACAATCCACCGTTCTAGTGTAGATAGTTCTTGCGGTCTTCCATAGAAAACGGAAACATCGATCGCATCACCCCAATCTTGGTACGTGTTAGCGTTGAGAGCGAGTGGTGCTGGTGCGATTGGCTTTGTTAGCGGGCTTTGCGCGATCGCTTTAGATGCAACAGCGCGAGTGGATTGTGATGCTCCTACTTGGAGGCTCTGCCAACGCCGCTTTAGAACTGACTGGAAGTTATTTTTAGTAACCTTTTCCCCCAACCCTTGAGAGAGTAGTTGCCATAACTTAGAACCCGTGTCTTTGATGTAACCAGGGTCATAGCCAAAGTTGCTCGCAATTTCTAGATAAGACTGTCCTTCCCAAGATTGCCGAAACACCGTTTCCTGGATCTTGTTCAGACGTCCGTCTAGAAACGTCTTGACTACGAAGAGCGCTTCTTCAACGGTCATTCGTCTAAGAGCTTCAAGAGTGGTCTTTTTGAAGGTGATGCGACCACTGGTGAGGCGAGAGCACCTGATTCATGCTGCAAACAACAGATTGAGAACGAGCACCAAACCCAGGTGAGAAAGATGTTCATGGGCTTTACGCCGCAGTTTAAGTCTCCATTGTGACATACTGCCGACGCTGCCCTGGTGTGACGGTGCGAGGCTTACAGCTCCAACAAATTCGTTTAAGGATAATGACCTGTCATCTTTCTTCAGACAGTTTTCCTGACTTTTTTTCTGACCTTTCCCGACTGCCATCCTTGGCAGTAGTTCATTACAGTGTGTAAAAAGCCGATTAAATTGATAAATAATGAATTATGAATGAAGCAAAAATTTCTAATTCATTATCAATAAATTGTGAATCGATCGCGGCTTGGCAACGCTGAATCTGTTATTGACAAATACTGCCCAGCTTAAAAAATGCGATCGCTTCTCCCAAAACGGTTTCTCCGGGGTGTTGTGGCAATCGAAGAAGGGGAGATTCACACCTGACCAGTCATCAGTTACCTCCTGACCAGGTTGCATCGGCTCGATGGTTTACCTTGACTCCACTTGCACCCTCATGAATATGAAATCCCTGGCACTCTCGTTCACAACCTTAGTACTGACTCTTGGGACAACTGCTACTTTCCTGCAATCCAGCCAAGCTATCCCACCGACAGTTAGCCAGTATGTTTGTCGAGCCGATATGTCTGGAGTCCCAACCACCTATGCTGTGGTTAATGGTGGATCGGGCTTGGTTCCGATCGTTCGGTGGTCTCGCGGTAGTCTAGGAGGAGTGCTTCCCGAACAGCGCTGTACTGAAGTCACGAGAAACTTCAATCGATTGCATATTGGACAAGGGAATTATGTCCTGAAAGCCAGGTCAACGCCGAGCGGACGCATCATTTGTTTGACTCAACCCGGTCAAGCTTGTACCCGAAGTGAAAATGAAGCAACCCTATTATTCACGCTGCGGCCTGAGGATGGCGCTCAGTGGACGATTAATCGACTCAACAAAATTGGTGAAGCTTTCTCCGCAGGTCCTCTCAATGAAAGCTCGGCAGACCCAGATGAAGTTGCGGTCAATCTCAACGAATACATCAGCCAACAATTAAGCCAAATCAGCGAGAGACTACCCTATTAACTTGCACTCATAAGTTATGTTGGTAGTTGCGCGATCGCTCTGCCAGTATACGTACCAATTCACCGCAAGTTTTAGGGTACATGAATCGACGCCTCATCATCGCGATCGCTTATATTAGTGGTCTATTATTCGCACTGCTACTACAGGCGCTGCCCAATCAGGTTTCCATCCCAACCGTTGCTCCCGTTGTCTTATCTCAAGAACTACCAACTCAACTATCTACCCAGCAATTGTCTCAACAAGCAAGAGCAATTGCGGTAAAAGTCCTATCCGGAGATACCTGGGGTTCAGGGATTCTAATTAGCCACCAAGACCAAATTTACACGGTTGTGACTAATAACCATGTACTCATACCCGGAATCGGAGGCAAGTATCGCATTCAGACTCCTGATGGTCACATTTATCCAGCTTCCGTACCCAATGGGTTCAATTTTGCAGGAAACGATTTGGCATTATTACAGTTCAATAGTGACAATACGTCCTATGCCGTAGCATCTCTATCAACTTCCTCAATTCCCAAAGTAGGGGATACCATTTTTGCGGCTGGATTTCCCGTTGAAGCCGATGCATCCATCGAGCGGGGATTTATTTTGACAACTGGACAAATTTCCCTTGTGACACCTCAAGATTTTGCAGGAGGTTATCAAATTGGTTACACCAACGATATCCAATTGGGGATGAGTGGGGGACCAATGCTCAATCCTCAGGGTCAAGTCATTGGGATTAACGGCATGCGAAAGTATCCACTCTGGGGCAATCCTTATGTTTTCAGAGACGGTTCTACAGCGAATGAATCGATGCGCGAGCAAATGACTCAATTGAGCTGGGCAATTCCCATGCGAACGTTTTGGCAACTAGCACCGCAACTGTCTGCGAATCGCAGTGCTGAGGAATTATGAATTATAAAAAGAGGTTATCGTGTAGGTTTCTAACTGTTGCGATCGCCTTTACCCAGTCCCAGGCTACTCTTGCATTGCCAGCAAAAAATGTCAACAGTATTGCCGAAAAAATTACAGTTCTCATCAATGCCAAAGACCCCGAGCAAGGAGGGGAAATCGTTGAAAATGGATCGGGTGCGATCGTTGCTAAAGAAGGGAAAACTTATTACGTTCTCACGGCTAATCATGTAGTGTGTGAAATTATCGATCGCGAAGTTTGTCGCAGTCGCTACAACTATCAACTTGTGACTGCAAACGGCAATCAATATTTTCTCAATAACAGCAAAATTAAAAAACTTCCTGGTGTCGATTTAGCAATCTTACAATTTACTAGTCAAGAAAATTATCCAGTCGCGACTTTAGCCAATTATCCTCTAGCAACAGATGACCAATTTGTCTATGCATCTGGATGGGTAGCGCCCAATCGATATATCCCAAGGCATCAGCGTCTGTTTAGTATCGGGAAAATCATCCCCAAAGACATCATGCCATTGTTCAGAATATTCTCTCCCTCTCTAGGCTACGATCTGGTTTATACCAGTAGAACCTATGCTGGCATGAGTGGAGGTCCCGTATTCGATACGGATGGACGCGTTGTTGCCATTCACGGACAAAATGAGGGAGAGTTTATCGAGGATTTACAGTCGCAACAGCAAGAGTCGGTTCGGGTAGCTATTGGTTATAGCTGCGCCATCCCCATCAGTCTGTTTTTGAAGTTAGTCCCTCAGTCAGGAATGCGATTGAAACTGCATGTTGAATCTGACTATCCAGTTAAACCGAACTTGAGAGATATTGGGGAACAGTATTATCAAGAATTTCCTGGACTAACCCCCAATACAACTAACGCCATTGACTTAGCAAACTATGGCAATCAGATGTGGCGGTTAGGACAGCTAGCCCTTGCACTGTCTTACTATGACCAAGCTTTAAAGATTAATCCAGACTTTTATCAAGTATGGTACGAGCGGGGTTTAATGCTGACCTACTGGCGTCATTTTCCTCAAGCTAAAGAATCCTACAATCGCGCCCTGCAAATCATCGATCGCAAACTTGAAAACGATTCTAACAATCAGACGTTACAGATAGCACGCCAGAACGTTGTAAAGTTACGAACAAATCTCGAACGCTTCAACCCAGTGGAACCGACCAGACTGCCGAGCTAGACCCGAATATAATGAATTCAGGTACAGTATAACCGACGCGGGAGTCACCCAAGATACCTGTGCCAATTCACTGGTCTGCATCAATACCACTGTGGGAATTGTAGCGATGAGAAAAAGCTAAGTATGTTAACACAAGCCAATTTAATAGTAGCTGACACGAGTAGTGTTCCTCAGACGAGAACGACCGAGCGACAAGTAGCGATGCAGGCTATTGATGCAGCTTTCTCTCAACAAAAAATAAAAGCGATCGAGGAACAGGAATTAACCCATCTTATTGCTCCTCCCGAATCCTGTCCGGCTTCGGGTTCTCTGTCTAGATTGCGCGAGGAGTGGCAGACAAAATCTACTCTTCAACTATCGGGAGAATCAGTCCTGATAGAACCTTCAGCCAAGCGAGAAGCTGAAGCTTTGCCTGTAGCTCAACGAGATAGTGTAGCTAGCACTCAGGAAAACAGAATCGCCAGTCAAGTATTAACTGGTTCTATCGCTCCGCCAGAATGCGCTACAACTTCAACTACTCCCTCTTGGTCACAAGAAAAAAGTTCAGCTCAAGCACTACTTTCCGTAGATAGCAGAGCTAATCGTGAATTGGAATCCACGACTCACAGCTCAAGTTCCTTGCCCCAAAATCTCGCTCTTTCCCCAACTGGCGAACGTCTAGGAGCCTCAGCGTTGGTACAACCTTTAGCGATACAAACATCACCCAGATTAGTAGCCTTGCGTCAAAAGCTTTTATTACCTTTGCCTGCGACTGTCATAGCCAACAGTTCCCTTCTAAGTGAAGTTAACGTAGGGCAAGGTTGGATGGAAAAAGGCTTGACGAGCAAAGCGTATAACACTAACGAGACTGATAGAACGGCAATGTTTGGTCGGAGAGAGCGCCTAAAATCGCAGGTTGATGAGACATCTGTAACCAAGTTATCAGCAGCAGTCACGGCTTATAACGCGATGATTGAACAGAGCAATTTGGAATTTCTCAGCCACCCTCCGGCAGAAGTCTTAGCGCTGCGGGAAGCACTCTTGGCGTTGATGAGCGAAACGAGGCTCTAGAAAAGGCGATTGCATCGTCTAATCCTTGCCAGCAGACGCTTTTAACATTTCAAATGTCTTCAATCTGAACCCAAAAGGTGCGAAATTTGCACCTCAAGAGTTTTCATGCTACATTAAATTTCAATAACAGTTTCATAAGCTTGGTTAAAGCTTTGAAGCCGTTAGTATAAGTTGCAAAGTGGGTAGCCTAATCACCTTCAGTACAAAGTCTTAAACTAAAAACTTTGCCTGGAGGAGAACGGAGGAACCAATTCTTGGGGCAAATCTCGCACATTGAGACAGACACCTTCCAGTCTGAGCCCGTCAGCTAACTCCGTCGGCATTGGGAGGAGCACCATAGGCATCAGCTTGATGTAAGCCGTTGTCCTTGAGGTCTCCTAGGAAGCTTTCAAAGTCAGCCCTGACATGACAGCTATCCGTTTATTGACCCACCTCAAACCGCTACAAGTACAAGAGGACGGATAATGACTTACAACCGCCAGATTTTCGTTAGAGAACGAAAGTGGAATGGGATAAGCCTAGCTTTCCGAGAAACGAGAGTAAGGGACAAAAGATTTCAGTCCGTGAAGGTTTAGCCTTAGTCAGTTGGTTTGGTCTTTAAAAGCCACATACGCTCAGTGAGTGAGGATAGGCAATTACTGACTA
>DATNPT010000073.1:0-3049 GCA_036703075.1 Chroococcales cyanobacterium | reverse complement strand
GCGAAAGGGGCGCGTCCCCAACTCCGGCCCTCATTCATTAAAGAAGTGGTCGTGTTAGGAAAAGCTCTAGAATCATCGGCTAACCTGCTGTCGCAGCGAGAGCGGGAGCGGACTGAAAACTTAGCGCGAGCTGAGATGGCTCGAGAGGAAGCTGAGGCAGCAAACCGCATCAAGGACGAGTTTTTGACCGTGTTGTCTCATGAGTTAAGGTCGCCCCTTAACCCAATTCTCGGTTGGTCTAAATTGCTCCGCAGTGGAACGTTAGATGCCACAAAAACGGCTCATGCTCTGGCAACGATCGAGCGTAACGCTAAACTACAAACTCAACTGATTGAAGATTTGTTAGATGTTTCCCGCATCCTACAAGGTAAACTGAGCATGAATATGGCTCCTGTTAACCTGGCACTAACGATTGAAGGTGCCCTGGAGACTGTGTATTTAGCTGCACAAGCCAAGTCTATTCAAATACAGATGTTGCTTGACCCAACAACGGGGCAAGTTTTGGGAGATTCTGCCCGTCTACAGCAGGTGATTTGGAACTTACTTTCCAATGCTGTCAAGTTCACGCTTGAAGGCGGGCAGGTAGACATCCGGCTAGAGCACAGCGGTTCGCAAGCTCAAATTATTGTTGGCGACACAGGCATAGGCATTCCTCCAGAGTTCTTGCCTCATGTATTCGAGTACTTCCGTCAGGCAGATTCAACCACAACCCGGAAGTTTGGCGGACTGGGGCTGGGGTTGGCGATTGTCCGTCATTTAGTTGAATTACATGGTGGAACCGTTTGGGCAGAAAGTCCAGGTGAAGGACTAGGAGCTACTTTTACCGTCAGGCTACCATTGATGCCAGCTCCGACCCAAACACCCCAGGACAACCCTCAAGTAACTCCAGGTACTCATCTAACTGGGTTGCGAATTCTGGTTGTGGACGATGAGCCAGATATCCGGGATATCGTAGCGTTCATTTTGGAGCAAGCTGGGGCAGTGGTGAGCGTGACTGCCTCTGCACCAGAAGCTCTCGACTTAATGGAGCAGTCCTTGCCGGATGTATTAATCTGCGACATCGGGATGTCCGACATGGATGGCTATATGTTGATGCGCCTTCTTAGAACACTCCCACCTTCTCAAGGTGGAAAAATTCCGGCGATCGCACTTACCGCCTATGCTGGAGAAGTTAACCAACAACAGGCTTTAGCCGCTGGGTTTCAACAGCATATTGCCAAACCTGTCGAACCTGAAGAGTTGGTGAGAGCGATCGCGGCTTTGGTCAATCGGTAATTGTTGCGATGCTCTACCCACCCTATAATGACTGAAATCGGAGCAAGAGCCGATCGCAGGAAACTTTCATTCATGTTTTGGGGTCGTGATAGTTCTACGACCTAGCAAAAAGAGTTTATTGCGATGCCTCAACTTCTACCTAAAAGTTTACTAGGGCTAGTCAGTATTCTGGCTCTCTGTGCACCGCCGTTGCTCGCTCTTGTCCCGAACAACGAAGCCGTTATAGTAAATAGTGGCTCGACCAATACGATTGGCTATCGCATCTATGTAACACCTGCTGGAGAAGTCAGCTATGTTGATGGTCGCGGACGCGGCCAGGGGAAACTACCAGCCAACTTGACAAGACGATTGTTTAATGACATTAATGCAGCTATGCCGCTATCCAAGTTGCCAGTTAGGCAGTCGTGCGTAAAACCCGTTTCATTTGGTACATCTACAACCGTTCAACTGGGTGCCGAAAGAACGTCAGACCTTAGCTGTCCGGGTAACAGCAAGGCTCAAAAGCTGGACAATGACGTGAATGCGATCGCAAAATTTTTGCGAGTTACAACTGTTCCGACTAGCCAAGGAAAACCCTTGCCACCCCAGAATTTTTAAGGCGTTGCTTCTACTAAACAAATACCCGCATTGATTTGCAGGCAGGTTGAGGGAAAAGGGCGATCGCTTCCTCCAAGCCAAAAACCCAGTTCTCTAACCAACCGGATACATCGAAGCAATTACTATAAATATAACTGCCGAGCTTATGCCAGTTGCAATCTGCTGCCTCAATCCTGATTGCCAAAATCCGCCCTGTTCGGACGATACCAAATTTTGCCTCAGCTGTGGAACTCCACTGGTAATGCTGCGGCGATATCGTCCGGTTCAGCGATTAGGTGGAGGAGGATTTGGCAAAACCTATCTAGCTGAAGACGTAGAAAAATTCAATGCCCAATGCGTCATCAAGCAATTTGCACCGCAAGTTCAAGGAACTGGCGCACTGAAGGTAGCGACTCGGCTATTTGAAGACGAGGCAAAGCGACTGCAACAACTGGGGGAACATTCACAGATTCCAACCCTTCTCGCCTATTTCGAGGAAGAACAACGCCTGTATCTGGTACAGCAGTACATCGAGGGGCGGAATTTATTGCATGAATTACAAGCAGAGGGAGCTTTTGGTGAGAAAAAGATTCGAGACGTATTGCTCGATGCATTAAATATTCTCAAATCAGTTCATCAGCACAACGTTATCCATCGCGATATCAAACCAGAGAATATTATTCGTCGCCGATTCGATGACAAGTTAGTCTTAATCGATTTTGGGGCGTCCAAGCAGTTGACCGCAACCGTTGTCAATCGACCGGGAACCAGTATCGGCTCATTTGGATATGCACCAATAGAACAGATGGAAGATCGCGAAGTGTATCCAGCCAGCGATCTTTACAGCTTAGGTGTTACTTGCTTTCATCTTCTCACTGGCATTGACCCTTGGGAACTCTGGAAGAAACAAGGATATGGCTGGATTGGTCGCTGGCAAGAGCAATTGAAGGAACCTGTCAGCCAAGAATTAGAGCATATCCTGAATAAGCTGCTGCAAGAAGACTACCAACAGCGTTATCAATCCGTTGATGACGTATTAGAGGACCTAAAGCTTCAGCCATCTCTACCGTCTCGCTTCTCGTCCGAAGTCCTTGAGACTGTTCAACCCTCGTCGCCACAGCCTCGCCCATCACCCGAAATCGTTCCACCGTCTCAATTACCACTGTCACAGACTGCCGGTTCTCTCGAACTCTCCCTA
>DATNPT010000604.1:0-8620 GCA_036703075.1 Chroococcales cyanobacterium | reverse complement strand
TCTGTCGGATAAGAAAAATAATTTGGTGTGTCTGGAGCGTTTCCTTCTGCGCTTGTTGGCGTTAAATGCTCCAGCCACGGGAGGGACGCACGAGGAGTCATGAGGTAAGGATGATTAACGAAAACAGCGACGTAATACTGTCAGTTCGCGATTTAACAGCCAAGGTTGATGGAAATCAGATTCTCAAGGGCTTAAACCTGGACGTGAAGGCCGGTGAAATTCACGCCATCATGGGGCCCAATGGCTCCGGTAAAAGCACCTTTTCCAAGGTTTTAGCCGGTCATCCTGCCTATGACGTGACAGGAGGAGAGATTGTCTTCCAAGGGGGCAATTTGCTGGAGATGGAGCCAGAAGATCGATCGCTTTCTGGAGTCTTCCTGGCGTTCCAATACCCCCTGGAAATTCCCGGTGTCAGCAATTTAGATTTTTTGCGAGTAGCCTACAACGCCCGCCGCAAGCACCAAGGCCTAGAGGAAATCGACACATTTGACTTTGAAGATTTGATACAGGAAAAGCTGGAAGTTGTCAAGATGAATCCCAGCTTCCTGGAGCGCAGTCTCAATGAAGGCTTCTCCGGAGGCGAGAAGAAGCGGAATGAGATTCTCCAGATGGCGTTACTAGAGCCGAAACTGGCTATCTTGGATGAGACGGATTCTGGTTTGGATATCGACGCCTTGAAGATTGTGGCTGATGGCGTGAATCAGTTGACGAGTCCAGAGAATGCCACGATTTTGATTACCCACTACCAGCGTTTGCTCGATTACATCGAGCCAGATTTTGTCCATGTGATGGCAAACGGTCGTATCCTGATGACGGGTGGTAAGGAACTAGCGCTGGAACTGGAAGAGCGGGGTTACGACTGGGTTTTAGAGGAAAAAGCAGCGGAGGTGGGAGTGCGATGACGGTTCAAGTTTCTCCCGACACAATTCCTAGTCCAGACGATTTGGCGCTAATCCCGACAGCAAGCGATCGAGATGCTTATCTGATCGAGCTGTTAGAGCGCTGCCAAGGGTTGGATTTACAGCTAATCGACCCGGAAACGACGGCTATAGTAAAAGAGATTCGCGATCGCGCTTCGCTATGGGTAAAAACTCTTACGCTTCCTACCAAGCGTGATGAGGAATGGCGCTTTACCGATCTTTCACCGTTAGTACAAGTCGATTTTCAGGTACCAGACGTTAAAACAGGTTTGCCTGAGTTAGCAACGGATGAATTGGCTCTACCAGAAGCGCCCATCCGATTAGTGTTTGTCAACGGAGTGTATGCGCCTGGACTGTCGGCTATTACTGATTTGCCAGAGGGACTAGTAGTCAGTAATCTAGCGCAGTTGCCTGTACCCTATCGCACCAAATTTAGTAACTATCTGGCTCAACAACAGGGTTCGGCAGAAGTTTTCACAGCTCTCAATACGGCGGGGTTGACGGATGCCGCCGTGGTTTGGGTGGCGAAGAATACAGTCGTGGAGACACCGATTCATCTGGTTTTTGTGGCTGTTGGGGATGGAGCGGCGACGATTATCCAACCGCGTTGTTTGGTGGTGGCGCAGTCGGGAAGTAGCGTCACGCTGGTTGAGGAGTATACGAAGCGCAAAGACGCACAGGGCGCGGAGAGGGTTTATTTTACTAATGCGGTGACGGAAATCGTGTTAGAAGAGAATGCTCGGGTTAATCATACTCGGATTGAGCGAGAGAGTAAGGCGGCGTTTCATATTGGGAAAAGTGCGATCGCGCAAGCTCGTGATAGTTGCTATACTTGCCATGCGATTAGTGTAGGCTCTCAGCTATCGCGCCATAATTTAGATGTCTTGCAAACGGGCGAACAAACAGAAACGACGCTCAATGGCTTGACGATGATTGCTGGAGAGCAGTTAGCAGATACTCACAGCGTCATAGCGTATACGAAGCCTTACGGCAGAAGCAATCAACTGCATAAGTGTATTGTTTCGGACAAGGCTCGTGCGGTTTTTAATGGTAAGGTTTTTGTACCACAGGCGGCTCAGTTAACTGATGCCAGACAGCTCAATCGCAACTTGCTGTTGTCTCCTAAAGCTCGGGTTGATACTAAACCGCAACTGGAAATTACAGCGGATAACGTCAAATGTTCTCACGGTGCTACGGTGAGTCAGCTGGAAGCTGATGAAGTCTTCTATCTGCAAAGCCGTGGACTCAATGAGACGGATGCCCGCAATCTTTTAATTGACGCTTTTGCCGCCGAGATTATCGATCGACTCCCAGTAGTGTCTTTACGCAAGCAACTCGGAGAGTTGGTTCGAGCCATCTCTCGGTAAGTTACTCCCCTTCCTCTGGAAGGGATTCCCCCTTCCTAAAGAGAATTCTTCACCAACATTAAATGTTCATCAACATATAAGTCGTAAACCTTGCAAAAAACAATTTCATTAACCCGAATAAAAAATCGCCGGAGGAATAATTCAATTCAAATAACTACGTAGCCGAAATAAGAATCGATAGATTTCTAATTAAGACTCAGCCAGACAATTAAAGAGTCAATGAAACAAGCAGAGCTTCTAGCGACATCAATCAAGAATGAAGTCAATAATAAAAAGCTATGTTGGGTTTCATTGAGAAGTCTAAGTTAACACCGAACTTAAAAGTCTTCTAACGTGATTCCAAATCCACACTCAGCACTCAGCACCAAACAATGACTCTTATTCAAGAAAGAACTCTTGCCGAAATAGTCCGCGCTGACTTCCCGATTTTGCATCAGGAAATCCATGGTAAACCCTTGGTGTACCTGGACAGCGCCGCAACATCCCAAAAACCAATTGCGGTACTGAATACTCTGCGCGACTATTACGGTCAAGATAATGCTAACGTTCATCGAGGCGCTCATACCCTCAGTGTAAGAGCAACAGATGCCTATGAGGGAGCGCGAGATAAGGTAGCCAGTTTTGTGAATGCTGCCGAGCGGAGAGAGATTGTCTTCACCCGAAATGCCACGGAAGCGATTAATTTAGTGGCTTATAGTTGGGGTTTGAATACATTGCAGCGAGGAGATGAGATTATCCTCTCCGTGATGGAACACCACAGTAATATTATTCCCTGGCAGCTTATCGCTCAGAAGACAGGGGCGGTGCTGAAGTACGTTCATCTCACTGAGTCGGAGGAATTCGATCTAGAGCAGTTCAAGCAGCTGATTTCCGAGAAAACTAAGCTGGTGAGTGTAGTGCATGTTTCTAATACCTTGGGTTGTATAAATCCGGTGGAAGAAATTATTGCGATCGCGCACCGTTATGGAGCTAAAGTACTGATCGACGCCTGTCAGAGCGTGCCTCATCTACCTATAGATGTCCGGGCAATGGACTGTGATTGGCTCGTCGCTTCAGGTCACAAAATGTGCGCTCCGACTGGCATTGGATTCCTGTATGGGAAACTTGATTTGCTAGAGGCAATGCCTCCCTTTATGGGTGGCGGCGAGATGATTTCCGAAGTCTTCCTCGATTACGCAACGTATGCCTGCCTACCCCACAAATTTGAAGCAGGGACACCAGCAATTGGGGAAGCGATCGCACTGGGTGCTGCTGTAGACTATTTAACCAAGATAGGCATGGACAAAATCCACGCCTACGAAGAAGAATTAACCGCTTATCTGTTTAAACAACTGCTTACCATTCCTCAAGTCAGAGTCTACGGCCCGCAACCGACAGCAGATGGGAAAGGTAGAGCCGCGCTGGCAGCTTTTACCGTTGAGGGACTCGACTCCAGCGATGTTTCTACAATGCTCGATCAAGAAGGTGTTGCCATCCGTTCCGGCCATCACTGCACTCAACCTCTACACCGAATTTTAGGTGTACCCGGTACAGCGAGAGCGAGTCTGTACTTCTACAATACCCATAAAGAAATCGATATCTTCATTGCAGCACTCAAAGATACCATCGACTTTTTCGCTAGTATCATGGGCTAACACAGACGGTAGAGTTTTTTAACCGCATCTGATTATGGTTGTAGGGTGGGCAATGCCTACCCCACTTGCTTGATGCACAAATTCTTGATAGCGATCGCATTAAAATGGATAGCGCTAAATATAACTAGTAAGCGCTATCCATCTTTATTACCCAATCAAGGTAGTGTGTTGAGAACTTTTGCTGCTTCTGACACGGCCTTGAGACTAACACTAAGGGATTGCAATTTTTGGAAATCAATGGTTTCCAGTTCTTCTTTGTTTAGCGTCTCAAGCATTTTGGCTTGGAGCTTATCGATAATCTCATCTTGATTTTTTAGCCGCTGGTTCCTTGTCATTTTTAGTTGCGATCGATCAATCTAGGGTGGCTCTTTCCATGTCAGTATTCATAGATTGCTGGAGTAGATCAGGTAACTTTGAGACAGTGAGCCGTTATCAAGAGTAGAACTTACGCATATTGCCTCTACACGTTGCCTGAAAACGGGGCAACCACAGGGGGATTGTCCCTACAGGTGGCGTTTGTGCGTAAGTTCTGAATAGGTCAGCTTGTCATAGGAAATCTTGACCCATTACTTATTCCCTATTACCCCTTTCATCTCTTGTACTTCAGTCGGGAAATGAGGTTTAGATTAGTCTTTTGGCTTCTGGAAAATCATCAGATGCTGCTGAGGCAAAAAGCTTTTAGTTTCGAGCCATTGCAAACCCACTGCTGCCATTTCTTTACGGGCTTGCTTTTGAGTCATCTTATGGAGCGCTTTAATCGGAATCAAAGGATTTTCTCGTCGATACTCAACCAGTGCGACGCGTCCACCTGGCTTCAGCGCCCGTACAACTCCTTCCATCATCTCTTTTGGATACTCAAATTCGTGGTAAGCATCCACCATTAGCGCTAAGTCAATACTTCGTTCAGGTAAGTTAGGGTCAGTCGCACTTCCCAAAATCGGCTCAACATTAGCGATATTGTTCTCTTTCTTCAGAAAATCAATGATATCGAGCATTTCTGGTTGAATATCAACCGCTAACACCTTTCCTTCGGGTACCAGTGGACTGATGCGAAAGCTAAAATAGCCGGTACCGGCTCCGATATCAGCTACGACATCATTGGGCTTGAGGTCAAGAGCCGCGATCGCTTGCTGAGGTCGCTCCGTTGCCACTCGACTCAGCCGCTCTAGCCACAGAGCTTCCGTATGCCCCATCACCTTGGCGATTTCTCGATTCATGTAAAACTTGCCGATACCATCTGGGCTATGAACAACCCGCTCTTGATAGGTACCTTCAGGTTCAGCCATGGCACTAGCGAGTAGCATCCGGTAGCCGAGTAGCATCAGACTAATTAGGAGGACACAAATAATGACAATTACACGCAAGGGAAAGGATGGACGCTCGTCCTTGATGCCCATTGTTGCTCCACTTTGTTAGGTCATGTTGGCTCGCTAATTCCAACCGTATCATTGATTTCACCAGGAGTTTTGAGAAAACACTCAAGCAATCCTGAAGGTTTCATCCAGATATCACAGGTACTTTTTGGCAGTATGTAAGAAGGACGGCGTCTCCACGAGAATCGAGAATGGTATTACCAAAAACAAAACAGGTTGCTAACGCTCAGGCATCTGAACGCCGTCACACCGATCCACCTGCGCTGTGGATTGGTGTGACATTAACTTCGGTTGTCATCCATATATTTGCCTTTGGTTTAATGCGCCTGCTGTTGGCGGGAACCTTAACTAGTTTTAGGCTGGGTAGAGAATTGATTGCAGTCGATCTCATTGCTGTAGCCCCCAAAACCACCTCATCCATTAGGTCCATTCAAACGCCAGGTTCAGTTAAGCCTAGAACTCAGACGCCGAGAAACACTCCTCCACTGGATAACTCCACCTCAAATGCTTCAGCAAGCCGCATCAATTCGCGATCGCCTGCACCTCGCCCCGCTCCCAATCAACCACGGAACAACTTCCCTAGCTCAAATTCAGCCAACTCTGCCTCCGATCGCGTCCCGAACGTCTCACCAAAACCGAATTCAGGCAGCTCTACCTCCAATCGCGTCCCGAACGTCTCGCCGCAACCGAATTCAGACGACTCTTCTTCCAATCCTGTCCCGAACCAACCACCGGAGTCAAACTCCAGCGACTCATCTTCCAGTTCGTCAAACAATCAGTCCGATTCCACCTCGTCCAATACTCAGTCAGGAGGTGGCTTTTTGGCAAGTGTAGCCGATTTGCGTCTTTCGTTTCCGGATACCGATGTTCCCACTCAGCTCGCTAAACCTAGAATTCAGCAAAAGAAGTTTGCGTCTAACGACGCGGCGGCGAAGCTAGTCGCCCAGCTCGATCAACCCGTAGTTTTGGAGGTGCTACTCCGGATCGATCGCAACGGTACGCCAAAAGCCCAATCTGCTAAAGTGCTGCAAGGGAATAGCAGCGTCGATCCCACTCAGTTAGCAGACGCGATCGTCCAAAACTGGCAATTTGAACCAACTCAGATGGAAGGTAGCCCGGTTGAACAGGAATACTACCTCCGGCTCAACATCAATCCGCTACCCAAGTAGTGGAAAATAAATTTCTTACTCTGTTCTACCAAGCGTGAAAATTATGCTACCCTAGTTAGGGTGAGATTATCACGCCAAGAAAACTGCGGGCGTAGTTTAGTGGTAAAACCTTAGCCTTCCAAGCTAATGATGCGAGTTCGATTCTCGCCGCCCGCTTTAAAAATTTCGTACAGTTGCAGACTAATATCGTTCTTTAACAATGGTTCAAGCCTTAACAGAACCAGTAACCTTTGACGATTTTATCGAGTGGTATCCCGATACAGGAGTACGCTACGAACTGCATGATGGGGTAATTGTCGAGATGCCAAAGCCTACCGGGAAACATTCAAATGTAACTGGGTTTCTCATAGAGGAATTAGTTTTGGCTATCATCCAAATGGAAAAGCGTGGAATTTGGACAATTCCTAGAGAATCTATTGTCAAGACTAGTAATGGAAAATCGGGCTACGAACCAGACATTATTGTTTTAAATCAAGAACTCATCAACACGGAACCTCGCTGGGAGAGTGAATCGATTATTGAAAATGCCCAATCCGTTAAACTAATTATTGAAGTTGTTAGCACCAACTGGCGTGACGATTATTACAAAAAACGTGCTGACTACGAGGAAATGGGCATTTTTGAATATTGGATTGCTGACTATGCGGCTTTAGGCGGACGGAATTTTATCGGTAATCCCAAAGAACCAACTTTATCCGTTTATCAATTAATAGAAGGGGAATACCAAGTTAGTCAGTTTAGAGGTGATAACCCAATAGCATCACCAACTTTTCCAGAGTTGAATCTGACTGCTGAAAAAATTTTCCAAGCTGGCAGATGAAGTAGGTAACAAAAAAGCGATCGCACTCATTCACTGTTAATCCGTTCCAACTTCTCGAATAACGCTTCCCAAAGTGCAATCTGCTGCTGTAATTGCTGTTCGGTCGATCGCCCTTACTGATTCTTCTTGACCAATGAAGTGGTTGAGTAAGTCAGCAGAGCCAACCAGATTAATCCAAAAGTCACGGCATGAGTACGAGAAAATGATTCGTGATAAAGGAAAATTCCCAACAACAATTGCAAACTGGGGGCAATGTATTGGAAGAACCCCAAGGTCGATAAGCGCAAGCGCTTTGCCGCATTGTTGAACCACAACAGCGGAAATGAAGTGACAATTCCCGCTCCAATCAATAACAGCATCAGCCACAGGCTGTCACTAAAATGCCCGGTTCCTGTCGCGGTTGTGTATCCAATGAAAGCCAAGGCGACTGGCGTAGCTAGCAGCGTTTCCACTGCCAGCCCCACCATCGGCGAAACAGTAACGACCTTGCGTACCAGCCCATAGAAGGCAAAGGAAAACGCTAACCCCAGGGCAATCCACGGCACGGTTCCCAGTTGCCAGACAAAATTGGCTACCCCAACAGTTGCCAATAAGACGGCAAATTGTTGCCCCCAGTGCAAGCGTTCCTTTAGCACCGCAAATCCCAGTAAAACATTGGCGAGAGGATTGATGAAATAACCGAGGCTTGTTTCTACCACGCGCTGGGTGTTGACTCCATAGATGTAAAGCCCCCAATTAAATGTCAGCAGCAATGCTGTTACTAGTAGGAAGCTTACTTTTCTCTTAGAACGCCACAGTTGCCAGAACTCCTCTCTTCGTCGTTGCCAAACCAAAAGCCCGATG
Source organism: Chroococcales cyanobacterium (assembly GCA_036703075.1). GTDB lineage: Bacteria > Cyanobacteriota > Cyanobacteriia > Cyanobacteriales > Coleofasciculaceae > DATNPC01. The sequence continues at coordinate 494 of DATNPT010000604.1, read as the reverse complement.
AGAAATAGCATCGACCAGACAATCCGATGGCTCAACACCTCGATGGCTGGGATTTGCCCAAAGAATTTCCAGTAAACTGGCAATAGTCCCCATGCTGTGTAGGCTAAAACGGCATAGAGGACACCCTCCTTTCCAGCAACAGGAGAGGCCGTATTTGGATGCAATTGTTTACTCAAAATTCCCGCTCACCCTGTGAAAGTCTTATTCTAGCGATCGCTCAAATCATCGATCGCCCGCTTAATCGCCGTGTCACTGTGACAAATAAATGTCGCTAAAGCAGCACTGACAAAATGAAGAAATGCGATCGCATCCTTGGGAGAAGATAGCGCGATCGCATCTGATGTGGATCGGGCGAGGAACCCCTCTAGAATCATTCCTCTATCACCCGACTGCCAACGCTCAAATTTAGAGACTCGTCACTGAAACGTTAGTGGGTTTGTAGTTAGACCCCAACTTGTCAGCGCAATACCCAGCTTCGTAAGTTTGATTGGGCT
>DATNPT010000040.1:0-6069 GCA_036703075.1 Chroococcales cyanobacterium | reverse complement strand
AGTTCCTGATGCTCAGTCGGATTAAAGTAAAAGTCTTGGACGTGGCGATCGAGCAATTCCTTCACAGGCAGACCAAAGGTAGAACCAGCCGTCGTATTGGCATAGATAATCGCTCCATCTTCTAGGCGTGAAATCAGCACGGGAACGGGAGTCGCTTCGGCAATGAGCTGTTGAGCGAGCAGTAATACTTGCTGTTCTCGCAGTCGCTTTTTTTCTAAACAGGCAGCGATTTTGGCGCGAAGTAGTACGGGTTTGAAGGGTTTAGATAAGTAGTCTTCTGCTCCCATTTCCATACACCGGACAACGCTATCAATCTCGTCTAGCGATGAAATCATGATGACCGGAATCTGTCGCCATTGGTGGTGACTCTTGAGCTGATGGAGTACCTCAAATCCACTCATTTGAGGCATGACAATGTCGAGCAAGATGAGGTCGTAAGTATTGGTTGCCAGCAGGTTCAGGCCTTGCTGACCGTTTGTTGCTGTTGTTACCGTATATCCCTGTCGTTCTAGCTGCCGGGAGAGTAAATCACAGTTGGTTTCGTTATCATCAATCACTAGGAGATTGCCACCTTGGGAAATCTGTTCCCAGGCAGGAGTTGCTCCCAGAGAACGAATCGTGCTGGCAACACTCTGCATAGCCGCTGTTGCCGTGGGGCTGGAGAGGAGCAAATCGGCTGTAGCCAGTTGCTGAGCATCAATCAGCTGTAATTGTTGCTCGGCTAAGTTGACAATATCGTTGACCATACTCAGCAAGCGCTGAGCGGCGGTATGAATTCGTTCTAAGTCGGGGAGGAATTCGGCAGGAGCTTCCTCCAAGAGCATCTCGCAGTAGCCGATCGCAGTACTGAGGGGTGTGAGCAGTTCCAGACGAAGGGAGGAGCTGAAACTGTCCAAATTGCGATCGAGCTGGCTCATGTCTAGCCGAGCGGGGTCTAGGATCGCATTGACGAGTGCCAGTAGTTGATTACCACAGACGTGAATCTTTTGCAGGTCTTGGGCTACTTCTGAATTCGGCTGGGACTTTAGTTCATCCAGCAGCATTTCACTGTAGCCGACGATCGCATTCATGGGCGTACACAGCTCGTGCCGCAGGTGAGATAGTAACGCTCGCTGTAGGCGGCTATCTTGCGGCAGGCTAGGCACCTCCGGCTGTTGGGAGGGACGTGTTGCTAAAAGCTGCTCGATTTTCCCCAGTAACCGAGGTAAGTCGATGGGTTTCGTGTCATAGTCATCACAGCCTGCATTCAGGGCTTTTTCTTTGTCTCCCGACATCGCATCGGCCGTTAAAGCAATCACGGGGATGGCTTGAGTTTGAGGATTTGCCTTGAGCTGTTGGGTTGCTTCCCAGCCATCTAAAACAGGTAAGTTCAAGTCCATCAATACTAAGTCTGGCTGCTCTGAGAGTGTCTTGGACACGCCCTCAGCACCATTGACCGCGAAAATCACCTGATACCCTCGGCGTTGCAGGCGGCGAGACAGCATATCGCGATTGTCTTCGTTATCCTCGACCAATAGTATTTTTGGCATCGATCGCTCCTGTAGGAGTAAGGGGTTGGGAGTGGAGTGTCTCTCACTAAGGGTACATCGTCAATCGACTGGAGAAATTCCTCGCTTCCTTCTCAAAAGCGAAATAAAGCATTACGGCGATTGCCACTAAGGATTTATTGCTCAATCTCCGGATCGAGTGCAACCGTGGTTCGCCTCAGAGGTTGTCGAAAATGGTCGCTATCGACAAACTGGTTTACCAAGTGCTTTTTTTCGGCTTCCTCAACAGCAGCCTGGAGCAATTGTACTTGTTGAGTCAGGCGTTGTTCGCGAGCCTGCACGCCATCAACCATGCGCTGGAATCCTCGCGCTAGCTGACCGAGCTTGTCGCCGCGATCGACTAAGTCTGCTAAGCTTTTGGGATTGAATGTTTTCGCTTCTACCTCAGCAGCAGCGGTAGTGAGACGCTCGATTTGTTGTAGGTAGAAGGTTTCCTGCTCTCGCAGTCGCTTTTTTTCCTGATGAGCCACAATCCTCGCTTTCAGCAGCATCGGATCGAAGGGTTTATAGAGGTAATCGTCTGCTCCCAGCTCGATGCATTTGACAATTGTGTCAACTTCATCTAGAGCTGAAATCATGATCACCGGAATCACTCTCCACCGAGGGTGGCTCTTAAGCTGATGCAAGACCTCCAACCCGCTCATTTCTGGCATAATAATGTCCAACAAGATTAGGTCATAAGCTTGTAGTGCCACTTGGCTCAAGGCTTGCTGCCCACTAGTAACTGTTCTTACCGTATACCCCTGTCGTTCTAGCTGCCTGGAGAGTAAATCGCAATTCGTTTCGTTGTCATCCACCACCAGAACCGTACCTCCTTCCACCGACTCCCAATCGTCAGTTTCATCGAGAGCACTAATGGTAGTCGCTGCACTTTGCACCAGTGTTGTCATCGCGGGGCTAGAAAACTGAAGTTCGGGTGAATCGAACTCGTTCATTTCCAGCGTTTGTAACTGCTGAGCGGCTAGATTAACAATGTCGTTGACCATACTCAGCAAGCGATCGGCAGCCGTATGGATTCTCTTTAAGTCAGGGATAAGTTCATTACTCGCTTCCTCTAATAGCATCTCGCAGTAGCCGATGACTGTACTCAGGGGTGTGAGCAGTTCTAGGCGGAGGGTGGAGCCAAAGCGATCGAGATTGCGATCGAGCTGATTGGATTCTAAGCGAGCTGGGTTGAGGTTCGCGTGAGTTAACTTTAGCAGTTGATTGCCACAGTTATGAATTTTCTGGAGGTCGTGGATGAACTGGGAATTCGGCTGGACTTGAAGTTCATCCAGCAGGATTTCGCTGTAGCCAATAATCGCATTGATCGGCGTACACAGTTCGTGACGCAGATGGGACAGCAGGGCGTGTTGCAAGTGACGAGATAGCATATCGCTATTGTCTTCGTGGTTGTCTCCCGATCGCACTTTCGGCATTTTATTTAAATAAATCCAACACTCACGCCTTCCATTTCGGCAGGTTAATTAAATTCAACACTCATGCTTTCAACATCAGTTGTCAGTTGTCAGGGGTTAATGGTTACCGCTGGCTGTTTCACAGATTTCTCGCCTTCTCGCGACTGTGAGTATCTACCAAAGTGCGGATTTCGTTAAGAAGGGTTTGACGGTTGTAAGAACCCTTTTGGTAAATGCGTTGAATCTGCCCATCTAGCCGCTCTTTGTCTTCCTGGGTAAGGTCTTTGGCTGTCAGTACGATTACGGGAATCGAGCGCCACTGGGGATGCTGACGGAGTTCGTCGATAAACTCAAATCCATCCATTTCAGGCATCATCAAATCCAGTAAGATAACCGATGGCTGCTCGCTGTGCAAAACATCTAGGGCTCGGCGTCCGTTTTCAGCTTCTAGGACTTGCCAACCAGCTTTGGTTAACTGGCGGCCGATCATCTCGCGGTTTTCGGGATTGTCTTCCACAACCATGATCGAATTGCTAGTGGCATCGAGTCGGTACTTTTGCAACAGGGTAGTCAGGTAACTGTAGTCGATAGGCTTGAGAAGATAGTCGGATGCACCCAGAGCATAGCCCAAGTTTTTATCATCCACTATCGTCACCATTACCACTGGAATCGTGGCTAGTTCGGGGTCAGATTTTAGGCTACTCAGCACGGCCCAGCCATCCGTGCTGGGCATCATCACATCGAGTACGATCGCATCTGGTAAAAGTTCCTTAGCAAGGCGAAGTCCTTCGGCACCACCCTCAGCTGTGACAACTTTGAATCCTTCCCGGCCTAGAAAGCGCTGCATCAAGTCTCGCACCGAGGGGTCGTCATCAATTGCTAAGACAGTACCTAGTGAAGAAGATGTTGGCAAGGTTTTAGCAGCCATGCGTTCCGGCGTTCCCGTGTCGAGTTCCTGTTGGGGTTGCGATCGATCTTGCACCTGCTCGGGCAACCAGATTGTGAAGGTCGTTCCCTTACCCGTTTCGCTCTCAACGCGGATATCACCTCCCATCATCTGACAGAATTTTTTGGTAATGATTAACCCCAACCCCGTTCCGCCATACTTGCGAGTCGTGGAAGCATCTGCTTGGCTAAACGCCTGAAATAGTTTTGCCTGCTGTTCTGGTGTCATACCAATGCCCGAATCAGCAACTTTGAAGAGGATGTAGGGAGATGATGCAGAGCGTTTCTCTCCATTTGCCATGTTTTCTTCTCCCCAGCCCTTTTCCACAGACAGCGTAATCGTACCTCGCTCCGTGAATTTGCTGGCATTACTCAGCAGATTGAAAAGGCTCTGGCGAACTTTGGTAATGTCGGCACGCATAAAGCCGATGTCGCTCGGACAGTTGACAACCAGCGTGTTGTTGTTCTTGGCAATTAGGGGTTGAAGAGTGGCGCTAACCTCTTCGATCATTGGGGCAATTTCAAAGGTTTCCAGGAACAGTTCCATCTTGCCCGCTTCGATTTTCGAGAGGTCGAGAATGCTATTGATTAACCCTAACAGGTGATTGCCCGCCCCGTGGATTTTTTGGATATCGGGGACGAGTTCGGGTGTATTCAGCTCTTCCATCTCTTCCTTGAGCATCTCGCTGTAGCCAATAATGGCGTTGAGCGGAGTGCGGAGTTCGTGGCTCATATTGGCAAGAAACTGACTTTTAGCGCTGTTGGCATCCTCCGCTTCAGCCTTGGCTCTTTGCGCTTCTTTCATCGTTTCAGCCAGTTGAGCCGTGCGCTTTTCGACTGCCGAGCTGAGGTTTTGTTCGCGAGCGGCGACTTCATGGGCCATGTGCTGGAAGGCACGGGCGAGTTGTCCGGGTTCATCAGCCCGCCGAGCCACCTTAGAAATGCGGGAGGAATCAAATTCTGCGACTTGCTCGGAACTCAGGGTTCCGGTACTCACTCGATGCGCGATCGCAGTGAGTTGTTTGATAGGATTGATTACCGTTCGCTTCAGCAACCAATTAATCAGTAGCACCACTGCCGCAAAAATCGCGACAAAAATGCTCATGGATAACGCCAAATATTTGTGGCCGCGAGCGAAAACCTCTCCCGCTGGAACGTAAACCGTTTGAGCCGCAACGATTTCGTTCAGTTTCCAGCCAAAGCCGTTTCGATCGCCGAAGGTGGCAAGCTGACTTTTAGGGGCTGCTTCTGAAGTACTGTGGCATTCTAAGCAACTAGCCTGTTTCACAGCCAACGGCCGAGAAATGAAAAATAGCTTTTCTCCGTTGCTGTCTCGATAACCTGAAAGTTCAGTTAGCTTCGGCTGGCTACGAAATTTTTCTACCAGCTTTGTTTCAAACTTATCTGCCTTATCCTTGAGATTGGTAGGATTAAGAGTTGCTTCTTTGTAGAAAAAGCTTTTATATTCTGGATGGGCGCGAAAGCCCTCGAAGACTTGCCGAGCGGAGTAAGCGGGAACCGTTTCACTAATAAACTTCGGCTCAGTTTGAAGCCGCTGTTTGAGGAGCGGTTGAATATTATTGCTCGTATAGTTCCTAACAGAATTCATGGTCTGAGTTAGGATTTTAGCCGTGTTCGTTACTTCCTCCTCAGCTTTGCGTTGCATGGCACTTGATAACGTGACACCACTGAGGATGATGCCGCCTAAAAACACTAGCGTCAGCAAAAGTGTAAACTTACTCCCAAGCTTGAGTCTTTCGAGCATCTTTATTCTCCTGTAGATTGTTCATCGCAAGGGTTGCTGTTAGCTGCGCTTCCGACGTAAGCCCTTACCCTAATTAATTGAAAAATAGAGGAGTGTGACTTATATCGTTGACAAAATTTGCAACTTATGAATGTAAATGAGTCATACCCCTAGGATAGGAGCTTCTTCCAAAAACTTAAACTCGAAAAATTTTCAGTAACTTTAATAACAATTCTGTTTAAAAACAGCATGAGCAACAGTTTACTGATAACAAAATTCAGTCAAAGTTTAGCAAGATTTAAAACAGCGATCGCATCTTTAAATACTTTCTTAACTGTAGGTCTAATATCAAATCTGCGGTTCAGATACCCGACTTCTTAGAGAAGTCGGGTATCTCGCCTTCACGAATCATTGAGCAGTGCTAAATAAATTCTAT
>DATNPT010000037.1:0-15180 GCA_036703075.1 Chroococcales cyanobacterium | reverse complement strand
GCCACCCCACCTGCAATCATTCCCAGAAGTGGGACATTGTGCAGATGGGGTTGAGGAAATGGAGAGAGAGGGAGGACGCGGGGATGCGGGACGCTCGCGAGGCGGGGAATGTGAATGGACAACTTTCCTCGTCTTGGCTGGGTCCCCAACCCCTAGCTTCTAGTCCCTTTCATGACCCGTTCCAATTAGTAGCTGCGGTAGGAGACCCGATGCAAATTGCAGCAGCGGGTATGGTGCTTGCAGCTAGTCGCCGTTGTGGTGTCTTACTAGCTGGTGGGACACAAATGTTAGCTGTTTATGCTCTGTCCCAAGCGCTAGCGATGAAAAAAGATGCTTCGTCTATGGATCGGCTCAACTCACACCTTGATGAACCCGATAGTGTGACTTGGCGATCGAAACAAGTTGTAGTCGGAACGACGCGGTGGGTTGTAGAAGACACCACCGGCGACACAATCGGTTTAGGTAACGATATTGGTGGCGTGCCGCTTTTGGCAACACAATTGAGCTTTGCGACGTCTCGTTATCCTCAGCTACGAGCATATGAGCGAGGGTTTGTCAAAGAAGGAGTTGGTGCGGGGGGATGCGCGATCGCAGCCTACCTTTACCAAGGCTGGGGTTTAGTTCAATTAGTACAAGCGATCGAAGAGTTAGTAGAGCGATACGACCACAGTTAATGCCATTTCGGTGAATATGGCAAGAATCATGTTGTGGGAGCCAAATTCTAGAGAAACCTCTGTAAAACCCCAACTCCGGTGTGTGACTTTTAGGTCAAATACTTATTAAATACTTGAGCTTAGTTCTAGCTGTATCCCAATGATCCGGCGAAAGATGCTAGGGAGATAGTCGTACAAATACTACACTGCCTTGAGGCAAATCGTTTGTAGCCAAGAAGGCTATACCGCCTACTCTAGTCAACGAGAGCTGCTGCTGATGGTTTTTGACTTGGAAACTTAGGAGTGAATTCTCCGAGATAATAATTGTTCTTCTAGAGCCGCAATGCGATTGTACGCGGCTGTCAGTTGAGCCGTTAGGCGTTGGACTTGAATGTCAGCTGACAAGGTATTCTCGCTGTTTTGGTGAGAACTGGTTAGATCGCTTTTACTGTCGCTCAGGACATCCTTATGCTCCATCACTGAGTCGAGCAGGCTAGGACTGCGGTAAAAGTTTGACCTAATGTTCATGGATAACGCAGAGGCGTTGGTTTCCTGACCTGATGCTTGCTTGATTTCAGACAGCGATTCTGAAACTTTGCCATTGAGCTGATCGATGATTTGGTAGAGAGCGTCAATTTTATGACTTAGAGCGATGATTTGCTTTTGAACGACATCCATGCGATTCTTGTTTCCCAAACTTAGTCCTCTTTTATGCTAGTCAGTTTATGCGAAAAGTTTCGTTGAATGCTGATTCATTTAACTATTGGAAAAGATGAGCCACCAAACCATTGAATTCGTGTTCAAATCCTAAATTCGCCAAAAAACAGATGCTCACCAACTAGTAAACTTTTTTAACAGGTTGAGGAACGCTGAAAGGCTGTAACAACGGCATACTAAGGAGTAACGAGATAGGCAACCAGAGAAGCTATAATTTTTAATGTAAATAAATCGATACAAATCTACTGGGGAACCAGCTAAAAATCTTAGTTGACTCTCTATCCGAGACCATAAATAGTTAATTTTACCTAAGTAATGTATCCTGTTTAACGTTCTGGCTTCTTTCTCAGTAGTTACCGAAAAACTGATAAAAAGCCTTCAATTAGGCAGTTTCTCATAATTTCAGGTAATCGGTAATCGTGTTGAACCCACTACCCATTAGCTAACGCTCGAATCATTAATCTGCAACTGGCAAAGCATCAAATAATTTATGTTACCTTGCGTAATTAAGATAATTACTCTTTTTCCCGGATAGATATCGGTTATTTTCTCAAAACTGCTTGATTTTCAAAATCGTTCTACTGTCTGTACGGTTATCGCTGTAGCGGGTTTTGGTGTTGAGCGGTCAGTGGCAATATAGAGAGGGTTGAGTGTCGGATGGCTCTTCCAGCAGTGACCAGCGCTCGGTTATCAGTGACAGTTGTTGCCTCGTGGGGATTGAACCCCAACTGAAAGAGAGCCAGATGACTTAGGTGGGGGATTCTTACTTCCACGCCCAAGCAAACTCCTAACCAACGGTGTACTGCGTAACTGTTCACTGTTGATGCACCGATTCTACTGTTTCCCTAAATTCTTGGTTTCTGATTCTGCTTCAAACTAATGAAACGACGATCTTTTCTGGTGGGTGCTAGCACCCTTGCCCTAGCTCAGCTTGTCTCCGGGTGCAACAGGCAACAACGGGCGTTCTTAAACGTGCAGCTTTTAAAAAATTCTATCCCAGCTCAGTTGTTGGGTGAATTTAAGAAGACATTACAACAACCAACAGCCCTCAACTTCGATCCAGTAGAACACATACAGGACTTATTCAATCACCTGCAAAGTTGGCAGCAGCAACCTGGAAGAAAAGACAAGCCGCAGAAGTTACCTTTACCTTGGGTAGGAGGAGAACCAGCCGCGATCGCAAATTTAGTCACATTAGGAGATTATTGGTTAGAAAACGCGATCGCGCGGAAATTGATTCAACCGCTCAATATCCAAGACTCGGAACTATGGCAGCAGCTACCGCCCAATTGGAAAAACATCGTCACGCGAGATAACCAAGGACAGCGCAGCAATTCTGGGCAAGTGTGGGGCGCACCTTACCGCTGGGGTACTACTGTCATTGCTTACAACCGTGACAAGCTAAAAGCCCAAGGGATAGCACCTCCCAACGATTGGAGCGACTTGTGGAATCCCAAGTTAAAGGGTCAACTTTCTTTACTAGACCAGCCGCGAGAAGTCATCGGCCTGACATTAAAAAAACTGGGGTTTTCCTACAACAGTCGCGAGTTCAACCAGGGGCCAAGCCTAAAAAAAGAACTGCTAGCACTGCATCAACAAGCTAAGTTCTACAGCTCTAACCATTATCTGGAACCCCTAATTTTGGGAGACACCAGCGTAGCTTTGGCTTGGTCGAACGATGTATTGCCCATAATGCAAAGCTATCGCGAAATCAAGGCAGTGGTTCCTCAGTCGGGAACGGCGCTTTGGGCAGATGTGTGGGTAAAACCAGCAGAACTCAAGGCTCAGTCTAACTCGTCAGAGACAGATAAACTCATGAAGCAGTGGATTGATTTTTGCTGGGAGAAGAAATCAGCCCAGGAAATTTCTCTATTTACTCCAGGCGCTTCACCCGTACTGGTGAGTGCCGAGCGTACCCAATTGCCTCAAGATCTTCGAGAGAATCGTTTGCTCCTACCCGAACCCGCAGTAGTCAACAACAGTGAGTTTCTCGAACCCTTACCTAAGCCGGTAGTGGTGAAGTACGAGGAGTTGTGGAAAGAAATTCGTACATCAATCGTCTAATCGCAGGAGTCCTGAATTATCCATGATGGATCTTCAATAGAAGAGTAATTCCAGGAGCATGTCAGTGAAAGCAAACCATCTCTTGCCCATCGGTGACATGCTCCTCCTTACAGTTAAATTGTTCCACCTACTTCGCTGCTTAGAGACACGAGAGGCCGTGTCTCTACTGGTTTTGGACTAGTTTCTGATAAAGGCGGACGCAGACACAGATAAATCAGTGGACCAAACAGCGGAATCAGTGCTACTGCCCAAAAAATCCGAGAATCATTCAATCCTCGACGCGCCATGTCATCATCAAATAATGATGTCAAGGGAAATATTAAGCACATGAGGCAAAAATCTAGGCTGATAAGGTGAACAAAATGCCTCGACTGAAACTCTTGAACGTAATCTCCCCAATCCCCAGCAATCGCTGCGTAGGCAAGAAAGCCAATCGTACTGATTAGGAGAGTAACTCCTGTCGATCGTTTATCCAACATTCTCAACCACTTATCCTTTTTTCCATAAAACTCTTGATTGCGCTTCCGGAGAATTAAATAAGGCATCAAGCATATGACTCCTGTTCCATTGGAGGTTAGAAAATAAGGCCAAGCCCGGAAATTTTGCATTCTGCCATCAGGGAACATCAGGCAAGCATAGATCATCGGCCAAACGCCCATGAGACTGAAAATAGCTGGAATGATAGCGTTAACCTTTCCCCACTGAAGCGTTAATAGCTTTTTCACTAACGGCCACGTATCTGACCGATCGAGTGGAGCTAACCACAAGACATAAGCAACAAATCCTGCCCACATTAAGAATAATGCAAGTTTTCTGCCCATACCCATAATTTTGATTGATCGTTGTAACTGATTAGGAGCTAATTAACTCTAAAACTGAGGTTATATAGATTACGTCTGTCTTTGGTCAAGTGTCGTTTAATGATAGCATTACAGCCATTATTTCTAATAATTAAGCGTCTTCAATCTGGTTGCAGTTGTGAAGACAATGCCGAGAAAATCCTTGAGTATTAGTATTGTTAATTACATAATGTCTTTGCACGGTGAAATGTTTAGCTGATCGGTGAGCTGAATTCATCTAGGTACGTTACTTGCTATGATAAAAATTTCATCGGAGCAGGTTACCTTTTTAGGTCGAGTTACGGAATGAAACCCAACGCTTTAGTTTTATCTGTTGGGTTACCCTATGAGCAGCAGCCCTACGGGGATCTACACTAAGCCAAGAGTTAAACCTACGATTCATGACTTGCTCTCACTGACCTGCTCCCGATTTCAGCTAGCGATCGCTTCTAGTTTTGGATGAAATCCCGGATGTATCTCTCCAGCTAGAGGCAAGCCTTAAGTTGAAGAGCCTAAGATTCATAGCCGGTAGGTCATGGCTAGATTTTTCGACATATTGATGGCTAACTCAATTGAATTTAATTTGTTCGCTCCTCGAAATAAAGGAGCAGCGTTAATTGGCTCTTTTTCTAAGTGGAAAGAGATTCCGATGGAAAAAGGGGAGGATGGTTATTTTCGCACTCAGGTTGAACTGGAGGATGGGATATATGAATATAAGTTCCGCGTCCAAACTAAAAGCCCCCAGTTTGAACCCGACCAGTGGGTGGATGTCATCGATCCTTACGCTACAGATGTTGATGAATCTAAAAAAGTCGGTATTGTGCGAATAAAAGAGGGTCAACGAATTGTTGATACCTATGTGTGGCAACATGACGATACGTTGTTACCCAATAATCACGAGATAGTCATCTATGAAATGCATGTCGCGGATTTTTCGGGTGGAGAAGATGACTCTTACAAGCAGAGCAAGTATGTAGACGCGATCGCAAAATTAGATTACTTGTCGGAACTCGGAGTAAATGCGATCGAGTTGATGCCAGTCAATGAGTATCCAGGTGACTATAACTGGGGCTACAAAGTCCGCCACTATTTCGCCACAGAGTCTAGCTACGGCTCAACCGAAGATTTAAAGCGGTTTATTGATGAGTGTCACGGGAGAGGGATTCGCGTTTTTATCGATGGAATTTATAACCATACCGATGAAGAATGCCCATTAATGCTCATTGACCGAAATTACTGGTACTACAAGTATAGGCACTATCCAGATGACCCGGCAAATTACTGGGGACCGGAGTTTAACTACGATACTTATGATGAAACATTAGATGTCAAGCCTGCCTGGAAATTCGTTGGGGATGTGGTACGTTACTGGGTTCAGGAATATCACATTGATGGTATTCGCTTCGATGCAGTTCGCCAATTAGCCAATTACGAATTTCTGGAATGGCTGGCCAAGCAAGCGAAGAAAAATGCTGCGCCTAAACCGTTTTACGAAATTGCCGAACATATTCCCGATACTAGTCGCGTAGTGAGTCCAGAAGGACCGCTGGATGCCTGTTGGCATGAGAGTTTTCGCTACTTTGTCATTCCCCATATTTGTGGCGAACTGTTTGACGTAGAGAAACTGAAGGAAGTTTTAAACCCTAGACGGCAGGGGTATGAGACTACTACAAACGTTATCAATTATTTGTCAACTCACGATCGCGAACGGGTATTCAGAGAATTAGGCAATCGCGGTATTTTTGACGAAGACGCGTTTAGGCGAGCCAAGCTAGGAGTGGTTCTGTTAATTACAGCAATGGGTGTGCCGATGCTCTGGATGGGCGAAGAGTTTGGGGAACATAAACGTAAAAGTGAAAAGGTGACTCAACCCAAGAAAATTGCTTGGCCGTTGCTGGAAGGGGAGTTGAATTGCGATCTGTTTGAGTATTACAAAAAATTAATCGGCCTGCGAAAACAAAATCCAGCCTTGCAAAGCGACAACATCGAGTTTTTCCACGAAAACCCAGACGCCAAGGTGCTAGCCTACGTCCGTTGGCATGATGAAGGTTCCCGTATCGTGGTAATAGCTAATTTCTCGGATAATGTTTTGGCTGGGTATCAAGTCCCCAACTTTCCTGCCATTGGAACTTGGCATGAGTGGACGGGCAACTCCACTCTCGAAGCTGGAGAGGACGGGCTGATGATTGATATTGGAGGGTATGAAGCGAAGGTGCTGGGATGGTCGCCCAAGTGAAGCTTCAAATCTAGCAAACATAAGTTGACGTAGCGAGAATTTTTGGTTTATTCTCACCTCCAACGCGATCGCGACAACTTTAGACTCTTGTAGCGTGATATCCTGATGTTTGCAACTGCTCCCCAGCGTATTGTCACAACGGAGGTTGGCGGTTTTTCTAACCCTTATTGAGCTTTAGAAGCAGCAAAACTGCATGTTCTCATCTGAATTTCCCCAAGAAAATGGGTCATCCAATAATGGTAGCGTCACGCTGACGGATGAAGCTGGGCGAAGCTTGAGTTGTTATATCGAGCGATCCCTAGAAGTCGAAGGTTCCGAATATCTTCTGCTGCGACCTGTAGACTCGCCGGTAGAAATTGTAGCCTGGGACGAAGACGAAGATGATGATGAGGCGGATGCCACGCTCATCGAAGACGAAGAGGAGATTGATGCGATTTTCTCAGATGCCCAAGCTGTTCTAGCGGAGCAAAATCTCACCCTCAAACGCACCGCCTATACTCTGACAGTGGCAGGTGAACTCCCAGAGCTGGACGAAGACGAAATTCTCACGATTGAGATTGAGGAAGACGATCTCGATTTAGAGCCAGAAGAGTTCCAGCTTCTTGCCAGTTTCTATCACGAAGAACAGGAATACGGCATTTATACTCCTCTCGATCCACTATTATTTTTCGCGCGGCGGAACGAAGCCGGTCAACCAGAGTTGCTCTCTCCTGAGGAATTTAGTAAAGTACAGCCACTGCTGAAACCCTTGCTGGAGCCACTGCTGGAAGAACTGCTGTTTGATGAGTCCGAATCGGAATAGGAGAGACGGTTGAGTTCGTCTCCCTAGGTTGGGGAGGCGGCAAACGACTGCTTTCCTGCCAATTCCGTCACAAGCGATCGCTCAATGTGGGATGTGTTCTATGAAAGCTGTCAGAAGGATTTCAACCTGGTCGTATTACCTTGCTCTGCTACCTTTAACGCTTGGTATTTGTGCGTGGCAGGGCTGGGCATGGTGGAGTTGGGCGCAGTCACCTCCCTCTCAAGCCTCAAACGCTTCTGCCGACAAAGCGCTCCAAATTCAAATTCCGCCAGGGACAGCCGCTCAGCAAATCGGCAAAGATCTCGAATCAGCAGGCTTGATTCGCTCGTCCTATGCTTGGCGACTATGGACATATTGGCTGAGGTTCAACGATCGCGATGGCGGGTTTAAGGCAGGAACCTATAGACTGTCGCCCACTCAACCGCTCCCCGCGATCGCGCAAAAAATTTGGACGGGTGAGGTGATGCAGGTATCCTTCACCATTCCCGAAGGCTGGTCGCTCCAGCAAATGGCTACCTACTTTGAATCCCAAGGATATTTCAAAGCACAAGACTTTCTCAATGCTGCCAGTCAGATTCCAAAAGATCGGTATCCTTGGTTACCAGCGGGAATTCCTCACCTGGAAGGGTATTTATACCCAGATACTTATCAGTTACCGAGCGATCGCATTTCGCCCCAACAGGTAATCGATCAAATGCTCACCCGATTTGAGCAGGTGGCGCTGCCCTTGTATCAACAAGGTCGTAACCAAACCAAGCTATCTCTCAATCAGTGGGTAATCCTCGCCAGCATTGTGGAAAAAGAAGCTGTACTTCCCGCCGAACGACCTCGCATTGCTGGTGTGTTTACGCAACGCTTGCGGCGAGGCATGAAACTCGAAACCGATCCCACCGTTGAGTATGGGTTGGGCATTCGGCAAACGGCCGATAGACCTCTAACCTTTGCTCAAGTGAAAACCGCTTCTCCCTACAACACTTACCTCAATCCCGGACTGCCCCCCACCCCCATCGCTAGTCCCGGCGTAGCGAGTTTAAAAGCCGCTCTTTATCCCGAAAACACCGAGTACCTCTTTTTTGTGGCTCGGTACGATGGCAGTCACGTTTTTAGTAAAACGGTGCAACAGCATGAAGCGGCAAAAGTTGCCATCCGAAAACAACGGCAAGCTCAACCCAAACCTGCCCCTTAAGAAAACTGAGAAGGGAAAGCTCACTGCCTCAATGCCCTTCAAGTTTCGCTCTACTATCACGATTGATACCCTAGAGAAGTAGGGTAAACAGGAAGGCAAGCAAGTTTAGGCGAAGCATTTTGACTCGCCCAACTGCGAACCAACTCATGCGAATTATTATGTCTTGGATATCAAACTTACAACCTGACTTAATTCTAGGTGATTCCATCTTGCATTTAACGCCAGATATCCTGAAGCACTATCAGCTTAGAGGACTGGTGCTGGATGTTGATGAAACGTTGGTGCCAATGAGAGCCGCCCAAGCCTCTGCGGAACTCATGGAATGGGTTTCTCTCGTTCGGCCGATTGTCGATCTGTGGCTGGTGAGTAATAATCTTAGCGAAACTCGGATTAAGAAGATTGCTCAGTCCCTGAATGTCCCTTATATTCATGGCGCACGCAAGCCATCCCGGCGAAAATTAAAACAAGCCGCTCAATCCATGAATCTTCCCGTGGAACAAGTGGCAATGGTAGGCGATCGCTTATTTACCGATGTCTTGGCAGGAAATCGATTGGGCATGTTCACCATTCTCGTCGAACCGATGGTCGATCCAGCCCTCACCGTCACTTCATACCCCACTCGCGATCTTGAGGTTTGGCTGTCTAAAGCCTTGGGAGTTTCTCTGACGGCCAAGCAACAAAACTTAAACAAACCTGATAAATCGAGAGAAACTGAAATATAAAGAAAACATTACGATAAGCAGTGCTAACCAAAAAATCATGAGATTCTGATAATTGTTCAAATGGGGTCAGCAAATATAAAGACCCTAAACATATAAAACCTGTCATCATCTTAGGCAAAGCGCTGAGCTTCACATTGTTGGAAGCTTAGCGCTTTATAATTTTGTATTGCCGAGCAATAGACCTTGAGCTTTCTCCCGTCACCTCTTCTGTTTGGCCAATCAAAATCTAAAATCTAAAATCGTATGACATCAATAACCAATCAAACGATTGTTGTGAAGATTGGTACATCCAGCCTGACCCAACCCGCAACAGGTCAACTGGCACTCTCAACAATTGCCAAGCTTGTTGAAACGCTAACGGCGCTACGTTCTGCCGGTAATCGTGTCGTGCTGGTCACCTCTGGCGCTGTCGGAATTGGTTGTGCGCGGCTGGGATTAAAATCGCGACCCCAAACGATGGCTCTCAAACAAGCTGTGGCAGCAGTAGGTCAGGGACGCCTGATGCGGATATACGACGATTTTTTTACAAGCTTGCAACAACCTATTGCTCAGGTGCTTCTCAGCCGCCGTGACTTCGTACAACGGACTTGCTATGTTAATGCCTATGCAACCTTTCGGGAACTGCTTCAGTTGGGTGTCATCCCAGTGGTGAATGAAAATGACACCGTGGCAGTTGATGAACTGAAGTTTGGAGATAACGATACGTTAAGTGCTTTGGTCGCCAGTTTGATTGAAGCGGATTGGCTATTTTTATTAACGGATGTAGACCGATTGTATTCCGCCGACCCGCGCCAGGTTCCCGATGCTCAGCCCATTACCTTAGTCAGTCGGATTGAGGAACTCGCCGAACTCCAGGTTCAAACGGGCGACTCCGGCACAAAATGGGGAACTGGGGGTATGATGACTAAAATTGCTGCTGCCCGAATTGCCACCAGTGCTGGCGTGAGAACGGTGATTACAGAAGGACAACGCCCTGAGACGATTGACAAAATCTTGCAGGGAGAACCGTTAGGGACTCAGTTTGAACCTCAGCCTCGCACGGAAAACGCTCGCAAGCGCTGGATTGCTTACGGTTTAGTCCCAAGTGGAAAGCTCTATCTGGATAATGGTGCTGTAGCGGCAATCTGTCATGCGGGTAAGTCCCTGTTAGCGGCAGGCATTACTGGCGTTGAGGGGGAGTTTCGCCCATCAGAGGCCGTACAGCTATGCGATCGCAATGGATTGGAAATCGCTAGAGGGCTGGTCAACTATAGCAGCACCGAACTTCAGAAGATTCGAGGTCGTCAATCCGACCAGATTCCCACAATTCTAGGCTATGAGGGAGCTGAAACAGTGGTTCATCGAGATAACCTGGTTTTGAGTAATTAAGAGGTTGTCTTAGGGAACTCTAAGAAAATAAATACCCAGGTGAGAGCTGTTAATAGTTAGTAGGCGAGTAGTTAAGAGTCTACTAACTCCTCTTCTGGGATAGTTTATGTTTTGGAAGTCCCTTAAGAGGCTGTTTTTATCCACTGATAGGTGGAGTAAGTCAAGTCCGCACTCTTGGCATGACCGTCTTGGGAAAAGCGTTCTGCCAGGATTTTCTCATATGCCGCTTCATAGCCATCGACCATACTCCTCACGCTGAAGTGGTTGAGGACGTGCTCTCGACAATCGCGACGGTTTAACTGAGCTGCTTTTTCAATTGCCGCGATGCACTCATCAATGCTGTCACACAAAAAGCCTGTTTTGCCGTGAGCGATGACTTCTGGCGTTGAACCGAACTTCGTCGCAATCACTGGCGTCCCCGTCGCCATTGACTCGATCATTACCAAACCAAAGGGTTCGCGCCAATTAATCGGAAATAGCGTAGCAACGGCCCCTCCAAACAATTCGCATTTTTGTGCGTGGGTTGCTTCTCCCAAATACTCGATCTGTTTGCCATCAATCTGAGGCTCGATTTCTTGCTCGAAATACTTGCGATCGGCTACATCCACTTTACCGGCCATTTTCAACCGCCAGCCAGAACGCTTGGCAATTGCGATCGCATCATGCACTCCTTTCTCCGGAGAAAGCCGTCCCAAGAAAGCTAGGTAAGGAGGGTTTTGTGGTTCGGGGTGAAACTTGTAAACCCCTGGGTCAATCCCGTTGTAAACTGTTGCCACATAGTTGAGGTTTAACCGAGGTTCCCTTTGCGCGTCAGAGATACTGATAAAGGATTGACTCCGAGCATGCATGAATAGCTTCTCATTATCAGGGGTAAAGACGCCATGAAGCGTATGGACGGTGGGCGTTTTTACCAAATTGGCGTAAGAAAGAGCCGTACAGCCCATGTGGGAGTGAATAATATCAAACTCCGCAGCCCGTTCGTAAACCTGACTCAATTGCAGCATTTCATAGATGTTGTATTCCTTAACTGATGCATCCAAACGCAATGCTTGGGGGTGAACCGACTCTAGTTTGGCAAGTGTGATTGAATCTCCAGACGCGAATAAAGTAACGTCATGACCTCGTCTCACTAGTTCATCACACAGTAATCCGACAACTAGCTCAATTCCGCCGTATCCTGGGGGTGGTACTCTCTCCCATAAGGGAGAAACCTGGGCAATTCGCATACATATTCCTCCTACTGCATAGTGACAAATATCTCTCTAATAGTTAGTGTTTACTACTCCAACTATTTGCGAATCCGCATAGAGAAATAAATTTAAGGAATAATTTATATTTTTGTCAATACCTCAGTGTCTCGGAGATTTAGTTAACCAGCCATTTAGCAGATTCAAAAATTGGTTAACTTAATATCCATAAAACATTGCATATTGACTCTTTCGTTTTTTGTCAGTTGTCAGCGATCGGTTGACCACTGACATGCAACCCAAGTTTATAGTGTGCAGTTTAGATGGCTGGGAAACTTAGTACTAATTCCTACAACTCGATAGAAATTTTACTAGGATAACCTTGCACGTTGAGTTCCAGCCGATAGAATTCCCGATCGCGGATTAAGCTACCACTGTAGCCACTCGTAGAGAGAGAAAATAATAATTGGCTACTGCCAACCGCTTCTAGAGTTACATCTCCAATCGTGACTTTACATTGCTCTCCATCCACGCGAACCTCGCGACTATTCAACGCATCCGTAATCAGAACTTGCTTGGTTTGCTTCATTACTTTAATGGTCAAATGACGAATGCCAAACCGCACAACTCCCCCCTCCAATTGCTCAACGTTGGTTTCACTAGGCAATCCATTCATTGCCACTTGTGACACCGTTTTAGTTTTGGAGTCATCTGTCAGTGTAATGCGAGGCTCCATGACTTCTGTCGTCGGACGGTCTCTTGGGGCTTGTGGAGGTTTGAGCGACATCGAATGAGGGGAAATCGACCATTCGCGGGCTTTTTTCACTAATTCTGCTTGAATTTTAGACGCTTTATCCGTTTGCGCTCGTTTTCTAAAGAAATCTTCCTGTTTCCTTTTGGTAGCAATCCAACGCTCTTTGGCAAACCGACTGAGCTCTCGCTCTGGATAAGTGATAAATTGCTCGTAAAATGCCAGAGACTCGATCGGCGAACCGATTCTTTCTAGAGCAATTCCTACTTGCTGCATTAACAGATAGCGTTGCCAATCCACCGATGAGATTATTTTCTCTTTAATAAACTTCTCAGCACATTTTCGTTGCTCTTTAGTAGTATCTTCTGGCTTTAATTGCGAACAGGCTAGCTCATAGATGACATCGTACTTCAACGCCGCTTTTTGACGCTCGGAAGCAAGGACGCTAGGTAGATATTTATCTACAGCTTCGATCGCTTCAAAAAAATGTTTTTTCCGATAGAAATACTGCAACAGAACGGTTAATAGCTTGATTTGCGGTGTGCCTTGACTCGCCAGATCGAAGCATTCTTTGACTTTGAGAAGTTCATCCAACCAAACATAGACAACAAAGGCTTGTTGATACTGCTGCTTGGCTTCTAAAGCGGGTGCAACGTAGACGATCCAACGGCGCTCGCGAGGTTTCCCGGCCTGCTCCCACTCCGCAATAATGGTATCCTGTTCTCCAGCTTTCGCCAAATCCTCCAACCCTTCAGGGTAGCCGCGTACCATTGCTTTTGCCCGGTTATACTCAGGCTGTTGAGTGGCACCACCCGCTTCCCAGCTATGTGTAGCTTGCTCGTAGTTTTTAGCTCGGTAGAAGCATTCACCAGCTAATTGCTGGAGTCCGCTATATCCCACTGACTCTAAAGCCACCAAAACCTGACCAAACTGTTGCCATTCTTCAGATTTGAGG
This sequence comes from Chroococcales cyanobacterium, assembly GCA_036703075.1. Taxonomy (GTDB): domain Bacteria; phylum Cyanobacteriota; class Cyanobacteriia; order Cyanobacteriales; family Coleofasciculaceae; genus DATNPC01. The sequence goes on along the minus strand of DATNPT010000037.1, from coordinate 1,700 downwards.
TCAGTTTTGAGCAGTCCTTCAATCCGGTTAATATACTCGTCTACCGCTTTTTTCCATTGTTTAGAATTGCTCAGTTCCCCGTTGTCACCGCTCAGTTGGATGTCCACGTTGGTACTAATAACTGGCAACTGACGACTAATGACTGACGCGAAATTTTTGAGTGCCTGTACATTCTGCGGCTCGGCAACCATAAAAATAGCGATCGCACGTTCGGGTGTCTCGCGTTCTGGATTTAGGTTGTACCACGCCACTAACTCCGGCCAGCACATCCCCTGCCAGAAGCACTCCCAAGCTCGCTCTGACTCGCCCACTTGAAGAAAACGGCATCCGGCTAGCATAAATTGCTCTTCAAATTTGAGCGCCCATGCTTCGCAAAAGTCCGCTTTGGTTGTATTGCCGATATCGCTGTAAAACTGTCGGGCGCGTCTGAGTAAGCCTGGATTGTGAGAGTCTAATCCCTTGGTTTCAAACTCCTGAGCGATCGCACCTGGGTCATCTTCCCGCAGTTCCCGAACTGTTTTAGGCGTACCAGGAGCGATCGTTCTAACCGTCTCTTCCCAGCGCCCTTTATTTTTAGCAAACTGGAGCATTGCCTGCAATAAGGCTTCATCGCTAGCATAGTCCCACAATTGGCGATCGCCTTTTTCCGAATCCACAACAAACAGTCGTTCTGTGGCTCGACTAGCGGCGACATACAGCTTGTTAAAAAAGTATTCAACCTGGACTTTTTGATCGGTACCTTTACCCCTGAGACTCCAGACGCTGCGGTTGCAGTCTTCCCCGAATTTGTAGAGGATGACCTTTTTGAACTGCAATCCTTTAGCAGAAATCGCGCTCAAAATATTCTTAATCGGTTGTTGGTTGTTGGTTGTTTGTTCATCTGTATTGCTTTCCGACTGGGGAAAAATTTGCGAGAGTACCTCATCTCCCCGCGCATAAGCCGCTTCTTCCCCTTCTTCACATGGCACAAGGATAATCGTGTCTCTGATGTAAGCCGCCATTTCCTGGGGACTAATGTTCTGGTTGAGGATAAACTTCTGAGGTTCGCAAAAGTTACCTTGCTGCCATGCCGTCTGAGGCTGAAGTTCGTGAATGTCAAACAAGACATGACGCCACAACTGAATTAAATTCGTAAATCGAACGATGGGTGGTGTCGAGCGGTAGTTAAAGGCTAGTTCCTGGAAATTAATCACCAGCTTTAATTGTTCTGCTGGATCGAGCGCCGTAATCACTTCCGAATCAAACGCTGCCTGAACGCTAGACCAATGGAAACCCGTTGGATTCAACGTCTGGAACGGATCGCCTGCAAAGGCAAAGGGCAAGCTATGAATCGGCTGATACCCTAGATGATATTGGGAGAACATCGACAGCCGCATAATCAACTGTAGCTCTAGGCGGGTAAAGTCTTGAGCTTCATCGCAGAAAATGGCCGTGTATTCGGGACGATAACACTTGAGTTGGAGGACATTGGCAATCAAATCTTGGTCGTCCCAGTAGCCTTGCTCGTGGGTGATGCGCTTATACCAGCGTTCCCAAATGGTGTAATAAATGCCTTGGAACTTCTCAACCGAGATCGTCCGTTCTTTGCGCGGGACTTCCTTCTGGTAATCTTCAGGCGTGATGCTCTCTTCCAGGGAGTACCCCTTGATAAAGCTGCGGATAACGTGCCAGCAGATTTCTGGGGAATAGTGTCGCGCTTC
>DATNPT010000025.1:0-19762 GCA_036703075.1 Chroococcales cyanobacterium | reverse complement strand
TTTTGGGAAACCCGCTAAATAGAGTTTATTTTGTTCAATTGAATCGTTATAGCTTCCAGTAATTCGCGGTTTTCTAGCGGCTTCGTTAAATAATCATTGGCTCCTAATTGTAGAGCGCGACGACAATTGGGAGGACAAGGTTCAGAGGAGATAAAAATGAAAGGTATTTTGGATGTTATCAAGTCAGTTCGCAATTCTTCAAGAACTCTGTAACCGTCCAATTGAGGCATATTAATGTCACAAAGAATTAAGTCAGGTTGCTGTTTTTTAGCTAACTCTAATCCAGTCATACCCTCTGTAGCTTCAATTACTTCAAAATCTTGTCGTTTAAGAAAAATGGAAATAGCTAAAAGAATTACAGATTCGTTTTCAATCAACAGAATTTTTTTCATGTTTTTTATTAAGGCTTCTAAGGAATTGGCTTGTAGAGCTGTAGGAGCGGATAGCAGTACTTAAAGCTCTTCTCTAAATCGACATTAGGAATTGTAAGGATACATCCTCAATTTTTCCTTAAAGCCCAAAACTAGAGCAGAATTTTGAGGATTTTATGAGGTAGTGAGGGAATTCTACATAACTTTAAATTAATTAAGATTCTGCAATCTAGAAATCTAACCTAGGCTTGTCTGGGAAATCTGGGCGGCTAGGTAGTACCGATAGTTACATCAGATAGCAAGCAATACTGCTCGGATAAGCTCTAAATCGAAGCTGATGTAGGTTGGTTTGAGGTAACGACTCTCCCGTAATTGTGGTGATAAAGCAAGCTTATAAGCTTGCCGCTAAAGTTTTCAGCCTTCGTTCTTCAGTATTTTTGTATCAATCGCTACTTTTTACACCAAGCATCTGGGAGAGCCTCCTGCCACGCAATCCATTTTTGCCATTCCTCAAAATTTCCTCATTTTTTGTTACTAAGCTTTGGCAGGGACTCTTTAGGGAAACTCATGTGAGGCAAGGTATCGTGCATGATGAAACGTTACATCACCGGGTTCATGAGCAAACATCTCAGTTAAGACAGTTGAACTATCAACTTCAAGAGGAAATTAGAAAGTGTGAGTTACTAGAGGAAAAGCTACGAACTTCTGAGGCGAAGATACGTGCTGTCTTTGAATCAATGACAGATATTGTACTTGTCATTAATACTCAAAACAACCAGATTAAAGATATAGAAATTATACCGACTTATTCAAATCGTTTATATGAATCTGATACTGATTTAATCGATAAGACGATAAAAGAATTTTTTCATGATAACACTGCAAAAACATGGTTTCAAAAGTTTTGGGAAGCTTTAGATAAAAAAGAGGCGCTCAATTTTGATTACAGTCTATCTATGAAGGGGCGTGAAGTTTGGTTTAGTGCCAGTATTTCCCCAATTTCAGACAATTCAATCGTTTGGGTGGCGCGGGATATTACCGAGCGAAAGCTTGCAGAGGCTTCAAAAACTGCATTAATACGTTGTTTGGAACAAAGCGAGCGTCGTCTTAGCCAAATTGTAGCCTCAGTTTCTGAAAGTCTTATCGTTCAAGATAAACAGAATCATCAAGTGCTTTTTGTCAATGCTGCTGCCACAGCTTTCTTCGATAAGCCTTATGAAGAGCTGATAGGCGAATCCTTAGGTGTACCGCTCATCAGTGGTGAATTAACAGAAGTAGACATTATTCATCGGTCTGGAAAATTGCTCGTCGCTGAGATGCGGACTGTAGATATTATTTGGGAAAATCAAGCCGCCTATCTTATTACACTCAGAGATGTGACTGAGCGCAAACGAGCTGAAGAAGCGCTGCGTCAAAGTGAAGAACGCTTCCGAGTGCTGGTGAACTCAGCACCCGTGGGAATATTCCAAACCAATTTAATGGGCGACTGTTTGTTCGTCAACCCTCGCTGGCTTGAGATAACTGAACTGTCAAGGAAAGAGGCAATTGGGTTCGGATGGGAAAAAGTCTTGCACCCTGATGAGTGCGAGTCAGTGTTTACCGAGTGGTACGACGCTGCTGCAACGGAGCGCGAATTTGCGATGGAATGTCGTTTCCGAACACCACAGGGCAAGGTGAAATGGGTATTTTTAACAGCAGTGCCTCTCCGTGAGGGTCAAAGAGCCATTACCGGGTATTTAGGTATCGTAAAGGATATTAGCGATCGCAAGCTGGCAGAAGAACAACTCAAAAAGAGTGAAGCTTCCCTAGCATTTGCCCAAAGAGTTGCCCGTGTCGGTAATTGGGAATTTGATGTCCTTACACAGAAAATTGCCTGGTCAGAGGAAATGTTCTACATTCATGGTCTTGACCCCACTCGGCCTGAACCGACTTTGGCTGAACACATCGAGCAGATTCATCCAGAAGACCGAGCTTTATGGCGCAAAATTGTAGGTCATGGGCTTGAGTCAGGGGAAGCTTATAAATTTGACTTTCGGATTGTGCGGTCTAACGGTCAAGTTCGGCATGTCGAGGCAAGGGGAAAAGCCATTGTTAACGAAGCTGGGCAGGTAATTCAACTGTTTGGAACAGTGATGGATATCACCGATCGCAAGCTTGCAGAGGAGCAACTACGCTGGCAAGAAGCTCTGATGCGATCGATGACGAGTGTTTCTCCGCTAGCATTTTACGTCGTGGATAACCGCACCGACACCATTCTCTACTTCAACCACCGCTTCTGCGAAATTTGGGGCATTGAACATCTAGAAGAGCGAATGCAGCGCAGCGAACTCAAAAACAATGACATCATTCCCGATTGCTTACTAAGTCTTGTGGATGTTCCAGCCTTCGCTGAATCCTGCAAGCCTTTGCAAAGCGAGGAAAATCGAGTAATCGTGGAAGATGAGATTCCCTTTGTCGATGGACGTACCATTCGCCGTTTTTCTACCCAAGTCCGCGATTGCGAGGATCGTTACTTTGGGCGACTCTATATTTTCGAGGACATCACACACCGTAAGATTGCCGAGGAAGCGCTACGACAATCGGAAGTACGAGAACGCGAAAAGGCACAAGCGCTAGAACGTGCTTATAGCGAATTGAAACGTACTCAAGCCCAACTCATTCAAGCCGAAAAAATGTCCAGTCTGGGGCAAATGGTTGCGGGGATTGCTCACGAAATAAACAATCCCACAAGTTTCATCTGTGGCAATATTAACCCAGCAACAGAGTATACCCAAGACCTGCTGCACCTTCTTGAGCTATATCGGCAGCATTACCCTGAGCCAGTGGCAGAGATTGCTGAACAATTGGAGTTCATTGAACTCGACTTCATTGCAGAAGATTTCCCTAAACTGTTGGCATCAATGAAGAAAGGCGCTGAACGGATTAGCCAGATTGTGCTATCTCTACGGAACTTCTCTCGCCTTGATGAAGCCCAGAGCAAGCGCGTAGATATTCATGAGGGTATTGAGAATACCCTGCTTATTTTAAAGTACCGATTGAAACAACAACCCAAACGTCCTGAGATTCGAGTCATCAGAGAGTATGGCCAACTACCACCAGTAGTGTGTTATCCAGGTCAGCTCAATCAGGTATTTATGAATATCATTAGTAATGCGATCGATGCTCTGGATGAGGCAACAGAGAAAGAAACTAGCTTTGAACCTACAATTCGGATTTACACAGAAGTAATAAAAAGTGACTTGCCCTCAAGCCATAGCAACGAGCAAAACGCATCACGAGTACTTATCCGCGTCGTGGACAATAACCCTAGTAGTATCAAGGCAGAACTTCTGCCAAAGATATTTGACCCGTTTTTTACCACAAAGCCTGTGGGGAGCGGAACGGGCTTAGGGTTATCGATTAGCTACCAGATCGTGGTGAACAGACATCGGGGGCAGTTGAGGTGTTATTCAACCCCTGGTATTGGAACAGAGTTGGCAATCGAGTTACCCATCGCTCAAAGTGCAACGTCTCACTCGACTTGCCTCAGTTGAATGCGATCGCGGTAGCGACGCTCTTGAGCGTCAGCGCAGAGCGCGCCTACTGGGCTTCTGTCTGCCTTTTGTCAAACACTGCAACCATTCCAGCCATTCCTCAAAATTTCCTCAATTTTTGTTCCTAAGCTTTGGGATAGAGCCTTTAGTGGAACAAAGTTGATCAAATGAACGAACTCTCCTCTGAGTCAGACACAAGCGTTACGCGAATCCTTGTGGTTGATGACATTGCTGACAACTATATATTGCTCCAGACCATTCTAGAACTAGAGGGATACCTAGTGGAAGTGACGGATAGTAGTTATGCCGCTCTAGAAATGATTGAAGTTAATCGACCCGACTTAATCTTACTGGATGTGATGATGCCAGAGATAAACGGTTTTGAAATGACTCGGCGCATTCGGCGAAATAATCGCTTGCCATTTATTCCGATTCTGCTGGTTACGGCTTATAGGGAAATAGAGGAATCTAAAGCATTCTATACAGGAGCAAATGGTCTCCTTTATCAGCCAATTAATCCCGACCTATTGTTGAAACAGGTGCGAACAATTTTAAACAACTTTAATAATTATCAAGCAATAATTACCTTTTGTTAAAGGCTGTATCAAAAACAAGCCAAGTAAGCAAGCTCTGACAAAATTTTTGCACTCCTCAAAATTTCCTCATTTTGTTTGCTTAATCTAAAAACAGAAACACATTTTACTGAGTTGCAGGAAAGGAAGATTTAAATGCTAGGGTTATATCAAAATTCTTTCCAAACACTTGATTCTAGAACGGCTCTTTAGTGCTAAATGTATCCGGAGCAATGAGTATGGTTAATTTAAGCGAATGTTCTCTCCAATTCGGTAATCTACCGGAAGTACAAATGGAATCTGTAGCTACCAAGCGAATCCTGATTATTGAAGATGAAGCAAATTTGCGAATAGTGGTGCAAACTTGTCTGGAAACGCTGGCAGGATGGGATGTGGTGTCGGTAGCTTCTGGTGAGGAAGGGCTACTTGTGGCAGAGAGAGAAAGACCCGATGCTATTCTCCTAGATGCGATGATACCTGGAATGGATGGCGTTACCTTTTTGCAAAAACTGCTAGCCAATCCTCAACTCCAAGCCATTCCGGTGGTTTTTTTAACGGCTAAGGTGGAGTTGACACAGCCAGAACGGTTTTTAAAGTTGGGAGCGAGAGGAGCGATCGCTAAACCATTCAATCCGCTAACATTACACAATCAGGTTAAAACTGCTCTAGGTTGGGGTTCGGAGGTGGGGTGAGGCAGTCCCTACCTGTCATCTAGTTTATTGGAAATGATTGCAAGACTTCGAGAAACAGTTGCTCCTCCGTTAAGCCTTGATGCTTCCCGGACATCCTCAAAATTTCCTCATTTTTATCCGATAGCTTTATCAAAACGACCTCTTGCCCCTCCTACTGTATGGGGGGGTTTTATTCAGTGATGGTTGAAGCTGTTGTGTTAGTCTCCCAAACTCTAAGCTGCAACGCCGATATCAAGACATAGCGATGAAATTTTATCAGCGTTTTTTGCCCTATGTCCTTGCGCTCGCCTCTACTGCAATCGCCTTACTGCTGAGATTGGGGTTAGAATTTTGGCTGTCCCGAAGCATGCGTGCTTTTTTCTACATCGCCATCATTGTAAGTGCCTGGTATGGGGGCTTTCGACCGGGATTTATTGCAGTTGTGCTTTCTACACTAGCAATCAATTATTCCCTTATTCCCCCCCGATATCAATTTGGGTTCGAGCAAGCAAAGGATGTATTTGAGTTAGGCACTTTCCTCCTGGTTGCCTTTTTAATCAACCTACTGACTAGCAATTTTCGAGACAGCAAACAAAAGACTGAGCGACTCCGGCAAAAATTAGCTCAGGAAAATGCTGAATTACTATGGATCGCTCCATCCGCAGCGCAAATGGGGATGTGGAACTGGGATATAACAACGGGAAAATTTCAGTGGTCGCCCGATCATGAGGTGTTATTTGGTTTGCCCCCTGGAACATTTGATGGTACATATGAGACGGCTATAGCCTGCCTGCATCCTGACGACAGGGAATCAGTCAACCAGGCATTACAAGAGGCAATTCAAAACAACAGCCTTTACCAGCAAGAGTTTCGGGTGGTTTGGGCAGATGGTAGCGTTCATTGGATTGAGGCACGGGCACACGCCTTCTATAACGAAGCGGGACAGCCGATTCAAATGACTGGAACGGCGATAGCGATCGATCAGCGCAAGCAAGCCCAAGGGGTATTGGAACAACAATTTGAGCAACAGCGCTTGGTGATGCAGATGACTCAGCGCATACGAACTTCGCTCAATTTACAGGAAATTCTCCAAACCACTGTCGATGAAGTCCGGCAGTTTCTGGAGTGCGATCGCATCATTATCTTCCAGTTTGCTCCAAATTGGAGTGGAACCGTTGTTGCCGAATCGGTTGGAAGTGACTGGATAGCGATCTTATCCACCGAAATCTATGACCCGTGTTTTGGCGACAACTATGTCGAACCCTACAAACAAGGCTTAATTACTGTAAAGTCCGATATCTATAATGCAGGCATTGACCCCTGTCATCTGGAACTGCTAGCCAATTTCCAAGTCCGCGCAAATCTAGTAGTCCCCATTATCAAGGGAGATGAATTGTGGGGGTTGCTCATTGCTCACCACTGTGCTGCCCCCCGTCAGTGGCAATCGTCAGAAATTGACCTACTGCGGCAGTTAGCTGCCCAAGTCAGCATTGCCATTCAGCAATCCGAGCTGTTTGGACAGGTACAGACTGAACTAGCAGAACGCAAGCAGGCCCAAGCCGTGTTGCGAGAAAGGGAAGCTATCCTGCGGTTATTTGTCCAATATGCGCCTGCTAGCATTGCCATGCTTGACTGGAACATGCGCTATGTGACAGCAAGCCAGCGATGGATAGATGAATACAACCTCGATTCGATTGAATCTGTGATTCATCGATCGCACTACGAAATCTTTCCCGAAATTCCCGAACGATGGCAACAGATTCATCAACGGTGTTTGGCTGGAGCGATCGAGAAATGTGATGAAGATTTGTTTGTGCGCTCAGATGGCACCGAGCAATGGATATCCTGGGAGATTCGCCCCTGGTATACCGCTACCGATGGAATTGGTGGCATCATCATTTTTGCTGTAGATGTCACCCAGCGAAAACTTGCCGAAGTAGCCTTAAGGGAAAATCAAATCTTACTTCAGCGGCAACTGAGTGAAATTGAAACGATCTACCAGTCAGCGCCGATAGGGTTGAACGTTTTGGACACCGAACTCCGCTTTGCCCGCATTAACCAACGGCTAGCAGAAATAAATGGGCTTTCTGTTGAAGCGCATATTGGTCGCACGATACGTGAGGTGGTACCCGATCTAGCTGATGCCGCTGAACAAGTGTTGCGCTCTATCCTGGAAACAGGAGAACCGCTCCTCAATGTGGAAATCACTGGAGAAACACCGGCTCAACCGGGTGTGCAACGAACTTGGTTAGAGAGCTTTTTGCCGTTAAAAGATGGCGAGCAGATTATTGGCATCAGTACTGTTTGCGAGGAAATCACCAAACGCAAACAAGCTGAAATGGCGTTACAACAACTCAATGCCTCCCTTGAGCAACGGGTAGCAGAGCGAACAGCGGAACTTACTGAGGTAAATGATCGCCTGCTGGAAGCATTGTTAGCCCTACGAGAAAGTGAAGAACGCCGCCGACTGGCTCTAGATTTAACTCATATCGGCTTTTGGGATATGCACCTACCCAGCGGAAAAATCATCTGGAATGATAATCACTTCACGCTAGTGGGTTTAGCTCCTTATAGTATCGAGCCAAGTTATGAACTTTGGCGCCGTCTCGTTCATCCTGATGATGTAGGTTGGGTTGAACAACGGTTTTTAGAATCGATGGAAAACCACACGGATTACGTCGTTGAATATCGAGTGGTTCATCCGGATAATTCTGTTCATTGGGTAATGGGGCGTGGAAAAGCCATCTATGATGAATCAGGGCAACCAGTACGATCGCTCGGTGTCTTGTTAGATATTAGCGATCGCAAACGCGCTGAACAAATGCTAGAGCTTCAGGCTGTCATCACCCGGAATATGGCGGAAGGCATTTGCTTGGTGCGAGCGGATAATGGTGTCATTGTCTATGCCAATCCTAAATTTGAGCAGATGTTTGGCTATGACTGTGGTGAACTCAAGGGTCAGCACGTTTCGATTGTCAACTATGCCAGCGAACAGGTAACGGTCCAAGATGTAAATCAAGCCATTCGGTCTGCTGTTTTACAAAACAGTGAACTTACCTATGAAATCCATAATGTCAAAAAAGATGGAACTCCATTTTGGTGTAGTGCGACTTGCTCTGTATTTAGGCATCTAGACTACGGCGATGTTCTGGTGGCGGTTCACCAAGACATCACCGACCGCAAACGAACCGAAGAAGAACTTAGGCAGAGTGAAGCTAAATTCCGTTCTCTGAGCGAGTCTTCGCCTGTAGGCATTTTTATGACAGATATTCAAGGGCAATGTACTTATACCAATCCGCGCTATCAGGCGATTTGTGCCTGCACCTTTGATGAGGCGTTGGGAGACGGTTGGGCGCAGTTCATCCACCCAGAAGACCGAGAGAAAGTTGCAGCTCGGTGGTCAAGCGCGGTGTCCCAAAGGCAGGAATTTAAGAGTGAAATTCGTTATGTCCGTAAAGATGGAACCATTCGTTTTGGTCGAGTGCGGTCAGCGCCCATCTTCTCTGTTGCAGATGAATTAATCAGTTATGTCGGAACAGTAGAGGACGTTACGGACAGTCGGGCAGTTGAAGCAATGAAAAAAGAGTTTATCTCGATTGTCAGTCACGAACTGCGAACGCCGCTTACCTCCATTCGCGGTTCTCTAGGGTTACTCGCCGCCGGAGTCTTTAAAAACAAGCCAGAAGCTGCCCAACAAATGTTAGACATCGCCACTCGCGATACCGAACGCTTAGTGCGTCTGGTTAATGACATTCTCGACTTAGAGCGACTAGATTCACATAAAGTTAATTTAGTCAAGCAGTGGTGCTATGCGGCGACACTCTTGGAACAATCTGTTAAAACGGTGCAATCCTTAACCGCAGAAGGCAATATCACGCTGTCTGTTGAATCGGCTTCTATTCAAATCTGGGTGGATTGCGATCGCATTATTCAAACTCTGGTTAATCTAGTCAGCAATGCGATTAAATTTTCGCCCCCTCATAGTACTGTCACGCTGAGTGTCCAAGACCAAGCCGATCGGGTTTTATTTCAAGTGAAAGACCAAGGGCGTGGTATTCCTGCTGATAAGCTAGACACTATCTTTGGTCGGTTTCAACAGGTGGATGCCTCTGACTCCCGGCAAAAAGGGGGAACAGGTCTGGGTCTAGCCATCTGTAAAAGCATCGTACAACAGCATGGCGGTCAAATTTGGGTGGAAAGCGTTGTCGGAGAGGGCAGTAGCTTCTATTTCACTTTGCCAAAACCACTCGATTAGCTGTGCAATGGTAGAATTTCAAGCTATACACCCTCAACTACAATTACGGCTCATGCCAGAAAAGCGCATTCTGGTAATTGATGACGAAATAAACCTCTGTACCGTGATTCAGGCTTGTCTAGAAAACTTAGGGGGTTGGGAGACGCTGACTGCTTTATCCGGTAAAGAAGGACTGGCTATCGCCCAAACCCAACAGCTCGATGCAATCTTACTAGACGTGATGATGCCTGACATGGACGGGCTTACGCTGTTTGAGGAGTTACAAAATGATTCAGCGACTCAAGCGATTTCAGTCATTCTACTCACCGCTAAAGTGCAGTCCACTGATATAGCCCAATTTGCGAAACTTGGTGTCGCTGGAGTGATTGCCAAACCCTTTGACCCTTTGACGCTGGCAGAGCAAGTGGCTTCCATGCTGGGCTGGTAGTTGTAAGCTGTGACCTTGTAGAGGCAAGTAAGGCTGGTAGCCGCTTTCCTCAAAGTTTCCTCATTTTGTTGATTTAACTTGAGAGTGGGGTAAAATCACTTCGGTCATTTTATAGTTATAGTTTCATTTCTAACTATGACCGTCCAGAAGCTATGGATTGCCTCGGTAGGTAGAGTCAAGCTATATGGTCAACCTTGATGAGAGAAGAGAGTTCCTGCTTCTAGAACAATCCCTATTGATGAGCACCGCCAAGCCTGGAGGTGATTGTATTTTAGTCCGATATCTCTCCAGTTATATAGGAGGGGAAAGCAGAAAGAATGGAAACGGCTATAGCTACAAAACGAATTTTATTTATTGATGACGAACTCCACGTCCGACAGGTTGTGAAAGCTTGCCTGGAAGCGCTAGGGGGTTGGGACGTGTTGTTAGCGGCGTCGGGTCAAGAGGGTTTAGTTAAGGCAGTTTCGGAGAAACCTAATGCTATTCTACTTGATGTGATGATGCCGGGAATGGATGGTTTGGCTCTATTACAAGAATTAAAAGCTAATCCTGTAACTGAGTCAATCCCAGTTGTGTTTTTAACGGCAAGGCTGAGTTTGACTGAACCGCAACGGTTTCAGGAGTTGGGGGTCAAAGGTGCGATCGCTAAACCCTTCAATCCTCTCACATTGGTTCCCCAAATTGCCAATGCTCTCGGCTGGAACCGGGAAACTCAGTACTAATACCGTTCCGTTTTAGATATTTCCAAAGAACAGACTCTTTGCTCTCAAGCAAAAGCTCATACCTCTTGCCTTATCTAGGGTTGAGTTTTTTTGCATTTCTATACAAACACTTCTTAATAAAAAGTGGAATAAAGTTTTTGTTCCTCAAAATTTCCTCAAAATTGTTTCCTAATCTCTTAAGTATTGCAGCGCACTAAGTTCCTCCTTCACAAAGCGAGCGACCCATGAAAAAAATTTTGCTAATAGAAGATGATAAGTTGTTTCGCTCAGTCATTTGTCAAGCTCTCATGACAAAACCTTATCAAGTGATTACTGCGGAAAATGGTCAAGTTGGCTTGCGCTTAGCGGCTGAACTAGAGCCTGACTTAATCATTTCGGATATGTATATGCCTTACTTGAATGGGGATGAAGTCCTCAAGCAATTACGTGCTAGCTTGAAGACAGCTAATATTCCTTTCATTTTGCTGACATCTGAAAATGATAGCAACAAGCGCTCTTATGCCTTGGGGCTAGGCGCTAATGATTATTTAGTAAAACCATTTAAACCTGATGAGTTATTAAATGCGATCGTTCGTCAACTTGGCAACAAACAACTCTGTTGTCTTAGCCAGGATTAATTCCTTTAATTTTCTTTATCACCGCTATCGTTATCGCAGCAATTATTCAGCAGGAAATTTGATTTTTAATACCCATCTAATTCACGTATAATCTGATGTCGCCTATTGTTTTATCAAATGGCTGTAGTTCCGTTAGATTGTTGCAGTTTCAAGAATTTGTAAGGAGTGAGCCATGAACAAACAACTTATCAACGTTACCTTATCTGTAGTGACTGAGGAAATTGAACATATCTTGGAGACTTATCAAAAGTATCCCTATCAACAAGCTTTTTCCGCCTCTGAACTACGTCAAGATTTAATTGCTTATGTTCTGAGTCGCGTTCCTAATCAATACGCTGTAGTAGAAGAAAACCAGTTTTCCTCAAGTCCAACACTATTATCTCACCACTCAAGTGAACGACTACTAAATATAGAGCATTGGATTCATCGGGGAATCCGTGATGTCCTGCACACCTATAACAGGAGTAACTGTTATATACCTCAAAGGGTTAGTTCCAACCCTACTACCTCTTCTCTAGTTGGTTAAGGCTTAAATTACTCCAACCGTGAGGTAGAAAGTTTGCCATTCTAGCCTATGCTTAGGCTTCACATCACTAACGGTTTATATTTTGCCAGTAGTGCTCCTGCATTCAAAAAATTTTAATAGATTTCTTGCATACGAGCAAAGTTCGGAGAGATAAATCATTCTGCTGAGTAATGAAAGCTAATTTGTGTAGGAAATCTAATCAGAAGCACTCTCTTGAAATGCCTTTTACTACCGTATTACTCGGGGTAAGAACATTTATGATTTTAATCCGCGATTTAGTTCAAGAGGCTTTTGAAACAGGTTACCTGAGTATTGCCGCAGAAGACCAGCTACGCTCGCTGCTAAGAAGTCAGTATTCACCAGAAGATTTGAAAGCTTTCATGGAGTTGCAAATGGCAGCCATGAATGGTCGAGTCAAGCAAGAATCTCGTCAACTACTGTTGCATCAACAGGAATCTAAATAAAGAAGATAAGAAAATGTTAAACTCTACTTGCCCTTGCTGTTCTAATACTTTACTCCGCCACATCCGCTCAGGAGAAGTTTACTGGTTTTGCTGCCACTGTCATCAAGAAATGCCTAATTACACTGCTATTTTAAGTCCATCAAAATACTATACAAAAAGGGCTTGCGTGTCTCGCTTAGCTAAGAACAATACTTCTGCACGAAATGCCTTAGTATTAAGCTGTGTGTAAGCATAAAACACCTTAAGTGCAACTCATAAAGACATGCTTCATAGTTTAAATACCAATTTCGTTTTAATGATTGAGTAGCATTTGCCTCAGAAAATCGGGATTTAAGCTATGTATCACAGGAGTTTCGCTTTCATCGCCTGAGTAGCCCCCGTCATCCCCCAAGCTTGGGGAAAACAGAATTTAACTCCCTAAATTTGGGGGATCGAGGGGAGTTGTTAAGTCCTTTGCCAGTAATATCAAGTCCTGTCAATTGCCCATAATTGCAATGCTGTGAAAATAAGGGTTTCAGGCGTTTATATTATGGGTGATTTGCCGGACATCATATAACGAGCGATCGACACTGACAATGATAGTGATGCTGTTAGCGCGATCGCTCGCTCTCTACTAGCAAGTAATTAGTTAGCTTTCTACTGTATTGAAATATTTTCGCCTGTGTAAAAATTTGTAATGTTTTTGATTTTAGGGATTAAAAATAATTGTGCCAGGTTGATTTTGTTTGAAAAGGAACAAATCAGACCTGGTGCAGAATTCTAAATAAGGATTCAATCTTTCCAATCTCTTCTCCCCTTGCCTCTTTCTGAAGAATTATATCAATTGTTACTCTCCTCAAAATTTCCTCAATTTCTTTAACTAACTTGAGGACAGAAACGCTCAGCCACTGGGCAGCCCAATTGGGCTGAGTTACGCCTGTTCACGAGCTTCTATAGAGGGAGTGCCATGACTGTATCAGAGCAGACGACCATACAAACGCTGGACTTTTTGTATCAGCACTTGCTGAGCTGGTTCCAGAATCGGCTTGAAAGTAGTTACTCATCCACACTCTGGGTCTGCGACAGAGGCACAACTGAGGGTTCTATCATTCAGATCGCAGAAACAGATACAGAAGTTATTTTGAGTGCAAAGCTTTCTAATGTGAACGCTGAAAGTTTAGAAATTCAAGTAACGCAGGAAAGAATCCTACTTAAGGGAGAGCTGCTAGCACCAATAGGAATGCGAAACGATGTCGAGCACGCACTTTACCCTAGTCACTTCCAAAGCCTGATTCCCTTACCAAGTTTGGTTCAACCCCAGACAGCGATCGCAAAGTGTGAAGGGGATATCCTCACCCTGATTGTGCAGAAATCTAGGAAACAGCTTTTGTGTGTCAGGCTTAAAGCTCTCTCCATCTCAGATCGAGAGTAAGGGTTAGTAGTTATGGCTAATAAAAAAAAATCAAAGGCAGAACTTGAACGAGAAGTTCAAGAACTCCGCGAACGGCTTGAGATAGCCGAAGAAACTTTGCGGGCAATCATACAAGGCGAGGGCGATGCTTTTCAGGCGAATACACAACTTCAACAGGAACTGCGATCGCGTCAAAAAATTTCTAAGAATGTCAGCGATCGCCTACAGATAGAGCAAGCCCTGCGAGATTCGGAAGAACGGTTCCGCAATGCTTTTGAGTATGCTGCGATCGGTAAGGCACTTGTTGCGCTTGATGGGCACTTCCTCAAAGTCAACCACTCCTTGTGCGAGATTACAGGCTACTCCGAACAAGAATTGCTAGCAACAACGTTCCAGGCAATTACCCATCCCGATGATTTGGATACAGACCTAGTTTATGCCAATCAACTGCTCAGTGGCGAAATTCACTCCTACCAGATGGAAAAGCGCTACTTCCACAAACAGGGGTACATCGTGTGGAGTCTCTTGAGTGGTTCTCTGGTTCGGGATCATCAAGACCAACCCTTGTACTTTATTGCTCAAATTCAAGACATCACTGAGCGAAAGCGGACTGAAGAGGCGTTGCGAGAGAGTGAGGCAATGTTGCAAGCCATTTTAGATAACGCCCCAGCCTTCATTTACATTAAAGACCTCCAAGGTCGGCACCTGATGGTGAACCGTTATAGCCTCGAAGCGTTTCATGTCACCCCAGAGTACTTCATCGGCAAAACGAATGCTGAATGCTTCCCGCCCGAAATTGCAAAACGAATTGACGCAAACGATCGCGAAATCTTGCAGACAGGAATGCCCTGTCGATATGAGGAAGAGATGTTGCTCGCCGATAGGATTCATACCCAGTATTCAGTCAAGTTTCCTCTCTTGGACGGCTCTGGCAACCCCTATGCGATTTGTGGCATTTCTACAGATATTAGCGATGCCGTAGCGGCGGCTACGCAACGCAAACTTGCTGAAAAGGAACTAGAACTTCAGGCTGTGATTACCAGAAACATGGCTGAGGGAATTTGCTTGGTCAGAGCGGATAATGGTGTGATTGTTTATGCCAATCCGAAATTCGAGAGCATGTTTGGTTACAACCCAGGTGAACTCAATGGCAAACACGTATCGATTGTAAATTACGCCGATGAGTCCATGAGTGCTGAAGAGGTCAACCAAGCGATCAGACGAGAAATTATAAAACACGGTGAAGCTACCTATGAGGTACATAATGTAAAGAAAGATGGCACTCCATTTTGGTGCCGAGCAACCACTTCAATATTCAAGCATCCTGAATATGGAACAGTTCTGGTAGCCGTTCAACAAGACATCACAGAACACAAAAAAGCTGAAGATTTAATCAAAGCCTCACTCAAAGAAAAAGAAGTATTACTCAAAGAAATTCACCACCGCGTCAAAAACAATTTGCAAATTGTTACTAGCCTCCTCCAAATGCAATCTAGGCGAGCTAAAGAGCCACAGGCGCTTGAAGTCTTGCGAGATAGCAAAAATCGAATTGCCTCCATTGCGCTAGTCCATGAAAAACTCTACCGCTCTGAAGACTTAGCTAATATTGATTTTGGTCAATACATTCCGGATTTAATAACGCATCTATTTGATACCTACAACGTCAGCTCAAACAGCGTGGAATTAAATATTAACGTAGAAAATATTCTTTTGCAAATTGATACAGCAATTCCCTGTGGTTTGATTGTAAACGAATTAGCTTCTAACTCTCTAAAGTATGCCTTCCCAGCCAATTATAAAGGAATAGTTCAGGTTGAATTTTATGCTAGAAGTGATGCCACCATGACGTTAATTGTTCGAGATAACGGCATCGGAATACCCGAAAACTTTGACCTCGAAGCCACTCATTCATTAGGGCTGACTCTCGTTCAGGGATTGGTAGAACAGCTAGAGGGAACGATTGAACTCGATCGCAACCGAGGCACTGAATTTAAAATTACGTTTCCCGGAGGCAAGATGTGATTGTGCTAAACAGAAACCAAACCCCAAGCGATTGTTCTAAAATGACCAAAATCTTGGTTGTAGAAGACGAGAGAATCATCGCCCTCAATGTCAGAGAAAGCTTAGAGTCTTTGGGATATATTGTTCCAGCAATTGTCGCGTCTGGAGAGAAAGCGGTAGAAAAAGCCCTCGCGCTCCGTCCAGATTTAGTGTTAATGGATATCCGGCTCAAAGGCAACATTGATGGCATCCAAGCCGCTGAGCAAATTTGGGAAAGTCTCTCTATTCCCGTCATTTATGTGACCGGACATTCTGATAAAAGTACTCTGGAACGAGCCAAGATAACAGCTCCGTTTGGCTACATCCTCAAACCCGTCAAAGAGCAGGAATTATATGTAGCGATTGAAACGGCATTGCAGCGATATGAACGAGAGCAATTGCTCAGAGCCATTCTCAAAGGGATGGGGGATGGAGTAATTTTGGTCAATACTCAGAGTCGCGTCCAATTTCTCAATCAGGTCGCTGAATCGCTGACAGGTTGGCGACGGGAGGAAGCCAGAGATCGGGAGTTGACCGAGGTATTTAATATTGTCGATGAACAGACTCAGCAACCTGTAAACAACCCTGTAACAGCAGCTCTCCAACACGATACCACCGTCTATCTGGAAGACCGCGTGCTGTTGATTTCTAAAAAGGGTAAAGCTATTCCCATTGGAGACAGTGCCGCTCCCATTAAAGATAACAAGGGTGTAATTACAGGTGTTGTTTTAGTATTCCGCGACATCACTCAACGTCGATTGGCTGAGGAACGAAATTTAGCAATGGAACGTGCCCGATACTTAGAACTGCAAATGGTAGAACTCCAACGCTTAAATCAGCTTAAAGATGATTTCTTGAACACAGTCTCCCATGAATTACGAACGCCCCTGTCGAATATCAAAATGGCAGTTAAAATGCTGGAAACTGTCCTCAATCAACAGAGTATCTTAGATTCTCAAACACGCTCCAACTCCCAGTCAACGACTCGCTATCTGAAGATTTTAGAAGACCAGTGCGACCAGGAACTGACGCTGGTAAACGATCTGCTGGATATGCGCTCGCTTGATGCGGATGCCTACCCCCTCGAATTAACTTCGATTCAATTGCAGGATTGGATTCCCCACATTGTAGACAGTTTTGAAGCGCGTACCCTGACTCAGCAGCAGAATTTGCAAGTCAGCCTTCCCCCAGAATTACCGCCTTTGGTTTCGGATTTGTCCAGTTTCACCCGCATCTTATCGGAGTTGCTCAATAATGCCTGCAAATACACCCCTGCTAGAGAACAAATTGTAGTGACTGTTCGAGTGATGTCGGGAGACAAGGAGAACAGGAGAGACAACACAGTAGAATTGCTCCCCCATTACTCCCCTTCCGATGGTATCCACATTGAGGTAAGCAATTCTGGAGTTGAAATTCCTACTGAAGAACTCTCCCGAATTTTTGACCCGTTCTATCGCATTCCTAACAATGATCCATGGAAACATGCTGGAACTGGGTTGGGACTAGCACTGGTTAAAAAGCTGCTTGTGCGGATTCAAGGAAAGATTGACGTGACAAGTACTCAAGGCTGGACGACCTTTACGATATTTATTCCGAATTTAGAATTACAATTCCAGGAGGTGGAATGTGATTGTGATTGATAAAACCTCACTAGAACCCGATTCTCCTGAAAGGATTCAAATCTTAGTCGTTGAAGATGAAAGAATTATCGCCCTTAACCTGAAAGAAAATTTAGAATCTTTGGGCTATGCTGTTGTGGGAATCGCTGATTCTGGAGAAAAAGCCGTTGCAGAAGCCACACGATTGCGTCCAGATTTAGTGTTGATGGACATCCGGCTCAAAGGCAGTATGGATGGTATCCAAGCTGCACAACAAATCTGGGAATCCCTCTTTCTTCCTGTCATCTATGTAACAGGACATTCCGATCGCAGTACTCTGGAACGGGCTAAAATAACTGCCCCCTTTGGTTACGTCCTCAAACCTGTGAAAGAGAAGGAATTATCCGTAGCAATTTCCATCGCATTGCAGCGATATGAACGAGAGCAATTGCTCAGCGCCATTCTTAGAGGCATGGGGGATGGGGTGATTGTGGTCGATAAAGAGCGTCGCGTCAAGTCTCTCAATCCGGTAGCTGAATCCCTAACAGGTTGGCAGGTTTCTGAAGCTAGAGAGCGGCAATTGACAGAAGTACTCAATCTTATCGATGAACGGACTCAGCAACCTGTAGACAACCCAGTCACAGCAGTTCTCCAACAAAATACCACTATCTATTTGCAAGAGAATACTCTATTAATATCCAAAAATGGCACAACCATTCCCATTGGAGATAGCGCCGCTCCCATTAAGGATAATAAGGGTGCTCTAGCAGGAGCTGTTTTAGTCTTTCGAGACATTAGCGATCGCAAGCGAGTCGAGCAAGCTATTCGCGAACAGTTGGAAAGAGAGAGAAGACTCAACCAACTCCAAACCCAATTTATCCGTACTGTCTCTCACGAATACCGCACACCCCTGAGTATCATCCTGATCTGTTCTCAAATGCTAGAAGACAATCTTGAGATACGGAATAAGGAAAAACAACTCCAAAATTGCCAGAAAATTCAAAATGCTGTTAAGTATCTGATTCGACTGCTAGAAGATACTCTGGCCTTTAACAAAGCCCAGTCAGGCGAACTGACGGCTAACTCCGCCCCCCTGGATTTACACCAGTTTTGTAGGCAGCTAGTCGAAGAATACCAATTCCTGTGTGGCGGTAGGCATGAGATTCAATTAATCTATCGCGGCAAGCATCGCACTGCCTGGGTGGATGAAAAATTACTCCAACAAATTTTGGGCAATCTCCTCTCCAACGCCCTGAAGTATTCCCCTGATGGAGGTAGAGTCAGTTTAACAATTGCTTATAAGCATAACCGAATTATCTTTCAAGTTCGCGATCGGGGTATTGGCATCCCTCTAGAAGACCAACCTCATATCTTTGAGCCATTCCATCGAGCGACAAATATTGATGCTATCCGAGGCACGGGCATGGGATTAGCAATTGTCAAGAAGGCAGTAGACTTGCATGGAGGAGAGATATCTGTAGACAGCCAAGTTGGTGTTGGCACTACCTTCACCGTCACCCTACCAGGAGGTAGGACATGACTCAGACCTTATCAGAAACCAACTCGGCTAGAAAGATTGAAATTTTGGTCGCCACATGAAGCCATTCCCTGTGCGGCTCATATTCCCGTTGAATGCGTACTATCCACGTTCCTTGAGGAATCTCAATGGGTTTGTGTTCTTCATGAGTTAGCGTTGCTGTTTCAGATAACACTCGTAGAAACAGGACACCATCTTTACTTTTTTTAGGTTCACAACAGCGATTGGGGTAAGGGTTTTATGGTAAGTTGTCAGGGTACGGAAAACACTATTATGTTACGCTAGCCCGATGCCAGACAGCCCCCTAGCCCTAACCAAGAATGCTCCAAGCCTGTTAGCTCTAGCTGGAGAGCGGGATGTTCTGGCTGAGTTGCTGGCGGACAAGCGATCGCCTAACACCCGCCACGCCTACGAGCGCGATTTGAAGGACTTCTTTCGGTTTATTGCCGGGACTACACCCACACCGGATTTGATTACTGAATTTTTGAGTTTGGATCGGTTTGGGGCGATCGCCCTAGTGTTGAAGTACAAGGCGCACTTGATTGACCGGGGGTTAAAGGAAGCAACGATCAATCGGCGGTTGGCGGCGATTAAGTCACTGGTGGCGTTCGCTCGGAAGCTTGGTAAATGCGATTACACCCTGGAAGATGTTAAGGGCGAGAGGATTAAGCCCTACCGCGATACGACGGGCATTAGTAAAGAGGCATATAAGAAGATGTTGGCGGTTCCCGATCGCAACACGTTGAAGGGAAAGCGGGATTATGCGTTGTTGCGTTTGCTGTGGGACAACGCCTTACGACGCTCGGAAATAAGCCAAGCTTGCATCAAGGATTTAGATTTGGAGGGGCGATCGCTTCTGATCCTGGGTAAGGGAAAGGGGAGTCAGAAGGAAGCCGTCAGCTTGAGTAGACAGACTGTAGAGGCTATCCTTGAGTGGTTGCAAGCCCGTAAAGAATTAGACATCAACCAGCCGCTATTCATCGCCCTAGACCGTGTGAGCTATGGGCATCGGTTGAGCGGAGTTTCTATCTATCGACTG
>DATNPT010000009.1:0-5435 GCA_036703075.1 Chroococcales cyanobacterium | reverse complement strand
AAGGAACAACTGCACCAGAGATGATGTTGTTTCCGTAGAGTAATGAACCAGCAACGGGTTCGCGGATGCCATCGATGTCCACTGGGGGGGCAGCGATGAAGGCGATGATGAAGCAGGTGGTGGCGGCTAGCAGGGTGGGTATCATCAACACGCCGAACCAGCCTACATACAGGCGGTTTTCGGTGCTGGTGACCCAGTTGCAGAACCGTTCCCACACAGAAGCGCTTTGACTACGCTGTAATGTGGTTGTCATTTTTTTATGATTGCTTGATTTTCAAGGTTCAGCGGGCTTTTGTTTGCCCGTTGATATTACCTTAACTCCTTTATTGAGTTTTGTAAAGTATTGTTTGAGAAATCACTCTCATTTTTGTAAATTTATGCATCAAAAAAAATAAGCCGCTTTACTGGCAAGGCTTTTGGGTTTAGACATCTTTATGAGAAAGGCAGTGCCTGCCGCCTATAGCAGTTTGCGTTTGGATGAGGTACAGGGCTGATGGTTTTAAGGTAGAGGTCAGAAGTTAGCTGTACTCCACTCAATCGAGAATCGTTATATTCATCGTTATATTCAGAGAATAGAGGGTTAATACATCGACACATCCAGAGGCAAAGTGCGATCGCAACCTGACTCAGTGCCAGAGACGCGATCGCACTTTGCCTAAAATTCGGGGCAAGCAGACCTAAACTCAAGCTTAGAAATGACTTCGTCCATATCCAAGGCTAAAAAGCGATCGAGCGCCATGTAAATCCAGTAAACCGATTGCTTTTTGGGATCGTCACCGATTTTTTGAAAGCCTAGCGCTGTTGCTAGTTCTTCATATCTTGGATGGATAATCATCGAGTAGAAGTCGCAGAGGTTAGGAAAATCAGCTTGCATTTGCGCTAGCGTCTTCTGCACATCCTTTAAGAACTGACACATATTCGTCCAGGTTTTAAACGGAGAATCGATCATCCAGCTACGCAGTAAAACCGACGTGCAGTCTAGACTTCCGGGTATAGCCATTTTTAGTGGATCGATATCCGACGCAGAACTTAAATGGAGGCTTTTGCCAGGAGGGAGAAAGAATTTTTCCTCCGATTCGGCGGCGGTGGGATAAAGAATATAAAATCCCACAGGATGAGAGGTATCAGAGCGCCGTAGCACGCGCATGCTCGTTGGGTATAGCTCTGCCCAAGAGCGCAAGAGCTTGGTAATTTTGAATGGAACGGCTGCGGTCGTATTGCTCATCCAGTTATAGTTGCGAGCGAGAAAACTTGCCACTGGAATCGCATCCGTTCGGGGATTGAAGTCATCGAGCATCAGCTCTACTGACTCTTCACGTGTAGGGGATGAGTCCAGATTGGGCACAGAACGGATCTGTAGACACACCGTATTGCCATCAAATTGTTTTTCTAGCAATCCGAGAGCAACCAAGATATCAATCATCATGCCAGCGGCGCGATCGCTTCCTCGCTCGGTGTGAGCATAGAATATCTCTGCCGCTTCCCGATGGGTGCAAGCAATAAATCCTTCTGGTATTTGTAATTGAGTTAAGGGTTGTCTTAAAAGAGCACCAAGCTCTTGCTGCTGCTTGAGCAGTAAGTAAGTCCATAATCGTACAAAACATTCTGCGCGACGCCGAGTTAGACCAACCCGTCCAATGAGCATCGAGACATAGTTGCGCTGTTGCTCGATAGGAAACCACTGATCGATCGATGTTGGATTCATAATCCCACCAGTCGTTGAAATAGTAGTGCTTTGGTAAAAGTCAATTTTTACTAAGTAGCCGTATTAATCTGCATCTTTTTCTTTGGCATTTAAGCCAAAAATGCCGTGTAAAACATTGCCAGTTGGAGAACTGACCGCTAGCTCAACACTTGTTTATTGCTACAGCTACTAAAATTTCCTAAAAGTACCTGAGCTGCCTAGATCAACACCCTGCATTAGTATGATTTCGTATTTTATTAGCAAAAGTAAAAACTGAATTAAAACTTCACCCTGCTTCATGCCCTTTCACCTTTCCTCTGTCCAAAGGAAATGATTCCAAGGGTTTGGGGAATCTCCAAGTTGCTCCTTGTAGGTACACAAAAATCAAAATCAGAATGGCATTAACACTCAACTGATCGGCATTTACCACTTATCTTTTCAGTTGACAATCTGAGAAGGAGCTTTCATTATGTCAATTCCTGCCCCCAACTCAAACAGCAACGTCCCACCCGTTGGGAAATCAACGCATTCAGAAAAACATTTAAAATTGGCTCCAGCCAAACAGCCAAAGCCGCCGTCCTTACTCAAAGCCATCATTGAAGGATTTGTTGACGGAGTCTTAATTGTGACCGAGCAAGGGGAGTGCATTCACGCCAATGAATGCGGTCGTAAGATTTGCCATCAGTTTTCCCAAGGGAATTCCCAGGGTATTTCAATTCCTCCGTCCATCTGGCACGTCTGCGAATCTTTGCTCGATAGCCGCGAACTGTTTCCCGATCAGAAGATGATTATCGAAGCGGCGATCGAGTTGAGCGATTTAGCAACATTTCGCGTTCGGGTTCGCTGGTTGGAGTTAGCCGAAAACGATGCCTCTTACCTGTTAGTAACAATCGAAGATAGAAATCAATCCACGCATAATGCGGCGATCGCTGAAGCTAAGAAATATGGTTTAACACCCCGCGAAGCAGAAGTTTGGTTGCTACGCCGAGCTAACTACTCCTACAAAGACATTGCAAACAAGCTATACATTACTCTGAACACGGTAAAGAAGCATATGAAAAGCGTTTACGCTAAGCAACAAGGGAATCTGTGGGAAGACGAGGAGCAAAAAGCTAGTTAGCGAAGTTGAGCATCTGACTCTCGCTAATCAATTTTTCAGAGTTACTTTAGGCTCTCCCGTCACATCATTAGGGTTGCTCGCATACTGTACTGATAAATCGTATGTTGAAAGATTTTACATCAAAACCGAGATTCTACAAGATAGGTAACACTCCTAAATAGGACGCCATGATTGAAACTCCCCTATGCCAGTTTCTGATTCTCGCACCATTACCTATAGCCCTGCTTACACGATTGTGCCAACGTATGAGTGCTTTAACCGCTGTACCTACTGCAATTTTCGCGCCGATCCGAACCAAAGCCCTTGGTTGACGCTACTCGACGCCGAACGTCAGCTCAAACTCCTCAAGTCTCAAGGAATTTGTGAAATTCTCATCCTCAGTGGTGAGGTGCATCCTCACTCTCCACGACGCCCTGAATGGTTTAGGCGAATCTACGATCTTTGCGAATTAGCGCTATCCTTGGGATTTTTACCGCATACGAATGTGGGTCCACTAAGTTTTGAGGAGATGAAATCGCTCCAGTCAGTGAATGTTTCAATGGGGTTAATGCTAGAGCAGCTAACGCCTCAGTTACTGCAAACTGTTCATCGACATGCACCGAGTAAAGTTCCTGAAGTGCGGTTGCAACAACTCGAATGGGCGGGGGAACTAAGAATTCCCTTTACGACTGGATTATTGCTGGGACTTGGGGAAACACCGCAGGATTGGTGGGAAACGCTCGATGCGATCGCGCGCCTTCACTCTTGTTACAGTCATATCCAAGAAGTTATCCTGCAACCCTATAGTCCAGGAACTCAGCAAACTTTAGATGCCCCGGCATTTGACCCGCACAACCTACCCACTGTCATTACCAAGGCTTGTCAGATTTTACCCTCAGATATCGCGATTCAAATTCCCCCTAATTTAGTTCCTGACTCGAATTGGTTACTGGCTTGTCTAGAGGCTGGTGCTAGGGATTTGGGAGGAATCGGACCGAAAGACGAAGTAAATCCAGATTATCCCCATCCTCATGCAGGGCAACTGAGAGAACGTTTGGAACCTGCTGGGTGGACACTAGTGCCGCGTTTGCCAGTTTATCCTCAGTACGATAGTTGGTTGCCATCCCGCTTACAAGCGGCTGTTGCGGGGTGGCGGGCCAGAGGGATTTAAGCTCATCGTCCGATTGAAATATGGAGGATGCTCTTGGGTCATGGTAATAATTACTTATGACCTTATTGGTCACTCGGCAGTTATCTATGCTATCTAGTTAGTCTGCTCTGACCAATAGAATGTATTTCGGCACTTTACTACAACATGTGCAGCCAGCCCGTGAAGTTATTCATTTACCATACCCCCGAATTGACTCCAACCGAGAAGGTGCCAGACTGCGCGATCGCAATTGATGTTCTGCGAGCCACAACAACAATTGCTACTGCCTTAAATTCTGGTGCTGAGGCAGTTCAAGCCTTCAGCGATATGGAAAAGCTGATGCAAGTCAGCGAACAGTGGCCGACCCAAAAACGTCTTCGTGCTGGAGAACGCGGCGGTGCCAAAGTAGAGGGTTGCGACTTGGGGAACTCTCCCCTCGATTGCACCCCAGAACGGGTACAGGGACGCCGACTTTTTATCAGTACAACCAATGGTACCCGTGCGTTGCAATGCGTGCAAAACGCTCCAATTGTTCTGGCAGCCGCTTTTATCAATCGCGCCGCTGTTGTGGAATATGTATTGAGCCAACAACCAGAAACGTTATGGCTGGTGGGTTCGGGTTGGGAAGGGAGTTTTTCGCTGGAGGATACTGCTTGTGCTGGCGCGATCGCGTTTAGTCTTCTCGAACAACTTAACTCCTCTCCAGAGGAACTGGCAGGCAACGACGAAGTAATCGGTGCGATCGCTCTTTACTCTCAATGGAAAGACCAGTTATTAAAGTTGTTCCATCATGCTAGTCATGGTCAACGCTTATTGCGCCTAGACTGTTACGATGATTTAAAATATTGCGCTCAGACCGATATTTTAGATGTTTTGCCCATCCAAAAAGAACCTGGAGTTTTAGTTAAAAATGGCTAAGCTGCTAGGAATCTAACACTACACAACATAAGCTTTGGTTTTCGTCACTGGTCAGATGTCCGTTGCGATGAACCACTGACAACAGACAAACAACAAGAGAGTTAATACGACATGGTTTATGCGTATTAGCTTACTGACTACTGATAAAAAGCAAGTGGGTAAGTATTTAACTTAAATGTGCGATCGCTCAGCTAAAACGACGAATTCGCCCGATAGTACTAACCCACTCGCATGAGGTCGAACCGCTATTTTTTTCCTAAAATCTTCCCTCAGATCGATCGGACTACCGAGCGCTGTAAGCGGAACATTTTCGTATGACGGAAAATCTCTATAAAAATCCGGAATGCCTTAACTTGAGTTGGTAGCCTAATATATTCTTGCCAAAATAGAGATAAACCCATCTTCTTGCTCAGCAGGATAACCGATCGCTCTCTGGGCAAATGTTAAAAATGTAGGTCAACAACTGAACGCTTACAGTAAACAACAGCGATCGCTTTCCGGTTGAACGCACTCCTAATATCGCTAAAACTAACAGCATCACTTCTATGACAACTAATCAAGTTCACGGC
This sequence comes from Chroococcales cyanobacterium, assembly GCA_036703075.1. GTDB lineage: Bacteria > Cyanobacteriota > Cyanobacteriia > Cyanobacteriales > Coleofasciculaceae > DATNPC01. The sequence continues at coordinate 15 of DATNPT010000009.1, read as the reverse complement.
TACGGATGGATTCCC
>DATNPT010000639.1:0-11008 GCA_036703075.1 Chroococcales cyanobacterium | reverse complement strand
ATAGCAGTCCTCAATGATTCGTGAAAGCGAGAGATACCCGGCTTCTCGCTTGTAGTCAGGTATCTGAACCGTACCGCTTCGCACAGTTATGAATTTTGAGTTTTGAACTAAAGAATCTTATAACTCAAAACTCATAACTTTTAACATTCGACTTAAACTTCCACTAACTAATAAGTACTAACAACTCACTCCATCTAACTTGACTCAATCTTTACTCCATCTTTGCTAAGTCATTACACTTAACCTTCTGATGTCGAGCCAAGATTGTGAATGTAGAAAGATGGGAGTGTTGAAGGCAAGGTGGACAAAGCACTCAAGCCATTACTGAAATTAGCTCTCGCTCTAACTGTAGTTACTCTCTTCACAAATCGTATTTTTCAATTAGTAAAAGTTAAAGCCCAATACGCTCCAGTCGTTACATCCCAGGCCATCATATCGACTGCGCTCAAAGCTGCTGTAGAAGAGTTGCGAGTCATGCAAATCAAGATTGAAGGTGAGGGAGGAATCAATCAAAAAGAATACGGAGAAAATCTTGACAACCTAATAAATATTGTCAATAACGCTTACGGTGACTCCAAAACTTTAGCAGCTGTTAGATCGGCTGTAGAAGGCCACAAACTAGCTAGAGCCTTTTGGCAATGCAATCGCATTGAAGGTTACGACGAACTGCACGCTTGTCGCGATAAAGTCATTAAAAGTGTATTTCACAGATACCCTGATATTGAAGCAAAAGCTAAAGCAGCCGTTGCTGGAGAAAACCTTTCGTATATTAGCGCTGGCTTAGACGAACAAGCTGTCTTGCATGCCATATGGGAAAAAACAGCTAAAGATACAGAGACAGCGGTTGCTGTCAGTAACCCAAATCTTCATCTCAAAAAGAGTTCATCTTGAGACGCTATTGCCTCGCGATCGCTTTCTCTTCCCGGCAAAAAATGGGAATTCTAGTGAAGGAGGGTTGCTCCCTTTACTAGACGTACTTGAATAAAGCCAAAAACACTATGGGAACGGGAATTCAAACGCTAGCCAATGGGTTACTAAATTTATTTCTTAAGTCTAATTGTCCCTTATGCGATCGCCCTGCTGAAGCTGAATGGTGTGAGTCTTGCCAACGGCAATTGTTACGTTGTCGGTTAAGCACACCTATGGCTTTTTGGCAAGGCGATCTACCGGTGTTTGTTTGGGGAACATACGGTGGCACTTTGAAGCGCGCGATCGCAACTCTAAAATACAATAATCATCCCCAGTTAGCTCGTCCCATGGGACAATGGCTGGCTCAAGATTGGCTGCACTCAACTGTTGCCACTTCTGCCCAAAAATTTACCGTAATTCCCATTCCTCTCCACTCAAGCAAGTTACAAAAACGCGGTTATAACCAAGCCCAACTGATTGCTCAACGTTTTTGCGAGGTGACAGGCTACCAACATCAGCCAAAAATCTTAGAACGATTTCGAGAAACTGAAGCTCAATTTGGTTTGTCTCAATCCGAGCGAGAGCAAAACCTTGCTAATGCCTTTGTTGTGGGAAAAAGTACTCAGAAGATTTCGTCTATCTCACCCGTCCTGTTAGTGGATGATATTTATACCACAGGTGCAACTATTCGCTCTGCGGCTCAAACCCTACGAAATCGAGGAATACCAGTGTATGGAGTAGTGGCAATTGCCAGCTCTAAACAATTGAAAACAGCTAAGTAAAGGGTTTTAATTACTCTCGTTCCGTCCCAGGAATACTAGCTCATATATACATCTGTGCCCTGTAGTGTCCTGGAGTGGTAGCCTGTGGCAAGCCGCTACACGTCTAGGTTCACAAAATAGGTATTTTTCAAGCGGGAAGGGAGTAATCGGAAGACGTGCATTGCCTAGGATAAACATTGCAACTAAAAATTTGGTTCTGGCAATGCTCGTCCTATGACAGAGCTGTAACTACCTTTAACGTGTCAATATACTGCACAAATTTGACAACTTTACCATGCTTCAAAGTCCAAATTGATGCAGTGGCGGCTCGCATACTTTTCCCTGTAGCTTTGTAGGTTCCGCTATCAAATCCCAGGGTAATCACTGTATTACCGGCATCGATAAACTCATCTACATGAGCTTGGAAGTTGTCCCACTCCGCTCCAATTTTTTGAAACACACCATTAAGGACAGCTTCATGCCCAATAAACGTCCCGCCATAGGGGATTCCTTCAGATTCTATCCATTCTACATTCGGGTCAAGGACATCAAAAACACTGGAGATATCGCCTTGCTCAAATGCCTGATAAAGACTCTTGATAATGTCAACGTTGCTCATAGAATTTGTTCAGTTATCGAAATATTTATTGCTCAATCTTGACTACGTCTCCAATCTGAAGCGTTCCGAGTTCTCCGGAAATCAAATTTTGTCCAAAAAAAATTTCTCCACTCCGGCGGCGATATTGAGCGAGTGTTAGCAACGGTTCTTTGCCTCGGATTCCTGTGGTTTGCTCGACTGTAGTAATCGAACATCTAGAACAGGGCTTGACGACTCGAAAAGAAATCGAGCCAATATGAATTTCTCGCCAATCATCTTCAGCGAATGCCTCACAGCCAGACACGACTAGATTTGGTCGAAACCGATTCATGGGTACGGGTTCGTCCAATCGTTGATTTAACTCTTGGAGAGATGCTTCAGAAATCAGTAAAAATGGAAACCCATCAGCAAAACTTACTTGCTCGTTGTTAGTCGCGTAACTAGGATTCACAGGTCGAAACGTACTCTCATCCATGTAAACTAATTGACAGGATAGTTCGAGAAAATCGCTGAACCATCGATTGACCTCTTCTCCTAGAGGAACAGCATCACAAACATCACGCCAAACTTGCACAGAAATGCGATCGCGACTTTCCCAATGTAGGGGGATGGAAATGCTTTCTCGGTTGGGAGCATTGACGACTAACTGCCCTCCTACCAGCTCTACAGTAATTAAAGCCATGCGTGGAAATTGACGCTGTGTTAGGAATTTTCCGGTTTCATCTACTAGCATCCATCGTCGGTCGTATTGAAAGCCACGCTGCTCGACCTGAGCTGTTTTCAAGGGAATCCCACCAGTGGATTTAATCGGGTAAATATAGATGCCGCTTAATCTCACTTCAGTCATACCGTTAATTTGCGATCGCTAGATGTCATGCTTCTTTGTGGGAGCAAGCATTGAAGCTCAACCATAGAGGAAAAATGCCAGTTCTGGCGGTACGCGGACAAAGCGAAGCAATGCCGTTGTTTGGGCTCATAGTCTACAGCTATTCGAGACTAAGCTGGGTTTACCGAATACAATAGCGTCCGTAGGTCTATTTTCGGTAGTTATGACGAGTGCTATCCAATCTCCCTACACCGAAGGGCAAATTACTGCTTGGCTACGGGGTTTATTTACCATTGCTTGGGCAGATGGTCATTTTGATCCCCAAGAGCAAGAGATACTGGCTCAACTGACAAAGAGCGAACTAGCGCCTGCAACAGAGTTGCCATCTCTTGAGGAACCCATTTCTCCTGAGGAACTCGCTGCCGCGTTAGGTAAAGACGAGATAATCGCTGAGAATTTCTTAAGAACAGCGGTAATGGTGGCCTTGGCGGATGGCGTTTACTCTCTCTGTGAGGCGGACGTTCTCCATCAGTTTGGTGAGGCGTTAGGGCTGAAGGTGGAAGCACTGGAGGCATTAAAGCATACACTTTACCAGGGACAGGCTATTAAGCAAGCTGACGCTGCGTTTGAAAAGGCGCAGACACCTGGTACATCACCTCATCCGCATTCCGATGTCTTACATCCAGTACGAGACTGGTTAGATGGCATGGAAATTCATGACCCACGGGTAGCGCGATTTATATGTAAAATGATTCCTGCCCAGTGTCCGTTTGAACGGGATGTCATACTATTCGGTCATAAAATCGTTCATATCCCGCCGATGTGTAAGCTCAATCCACTCTACGAGCAATTAGTCGGCTTACGCTTTAGAGCGTTATCCTATCTGGCGGATGAGGTGGGTGAAGATGTCTCGAAGTATTTTTGAGGAGTGATTGGTTATTGGTTGTTGGTTGTTAGGTATTGTGTCAAACAACAAACAACCAACAACAAACAACAAAACTATGCAATTTATCGATCAAGCAGAAATTGAGGTGCAAGCCGGAAAGGGCGGCGATGGAATTGTCGCGTTTCGGAGAGAGAAGTATGTGCCTGCGGGAGGTCCCGCAGGCGGCAATGGGGGTCGTGGTGGCGATGTCATCTTAGAAGCCGTACAAGACCTGCAAACGTTGCTAGATTTCAAGTACGCTCACCAATTTAAAGCGGAAGACGGCGGACGAGGCGGTCCGAATAATCGCACTGGAGCTGATGGAGGCGATCGCCTGATTCAAGTTCCCTGCGGTACCGTTGTCTATGATACCGAGACAGAGGAGATATTAGGTGATTTAGTGCAACCTGGACAAACGCTGTGTGCGGCAAAAGGTGGCAAAGGAGGCTTGGGGAACAAGCACTTTTTAAGCAATCGCAATCGAGCCCCGGATTATGCCTTGGCTGGATTAGCGGGAGAACACCGAAGCATACGCTTGGAGTTGAAGCTACTAGCGGAAGTGGGAATTATTGGTCTACCCAATGCCGGTAAATCTACCTTGATTTCGTCCCTTTCAGCAGCACGACCGAAAATCGCCGATTACCCTTTTACCACTCTGGTGCCTAATTTAGGCGTGGTACGCAAGCCCAGTGGAGATGGTACGGTTTTTGCGGATATTCCAGGATTGATTGAGGGAGCGCATCTGGGAACAGGACTCGGTCACGATTTTCTGCGACATATCGAACGCACTCGCTTGTTGCTGCACCTGATTGATAGCACTGCGCCCGACCCGATCGCAAACTATCACACCATTGAACAGGAGTTACACGCTTATGGTCGAGGGTTAGCCCAGCGCCCTCAAATTCTGGCTCTCAATAAGGTAGATGCTGCTGATCCAGAAACGGCTGATGCAATTGCTGCACAGTTGAGCCAATTAGCTCAAGTACCCGTTTTCCAGATTTCAGCCGTCGCTCAAATGGGCTTGGATGCGCTGTTACAAAAAATCTGGCAGTCTCTTGACCAACTGGCATCTGTTGAGTTGCCGACTTAAGGAATATGGATTCACTAATCCCCAATTCCTCATGTAGGGACATGGCATGGCAATGCCATGCCCTTAGAGGTTGCGAATGCCTGTAAGCGATTTAATCTACGTTCGATCAGCAAAGCGATCGGACCAAGCGATTCTTGCTCCTAACCTCTTACTGAAAAGGATTTCTGGATGGACGTTCGTTGGTCAAGCGTTCAGACGCGATCGCTCGATTCACCGGAACAGGATTTTCGCTCGGCAGCGAGGTTGTGCTGGGACTAGCTTGGGGTTGGTTGAAGTAATCGTAGGCAGTGCGAGAAATTTGGCGGATTAACTCTTGGGCGCTGGTGTCATTAAACGGGCGTTTGACAATGACAGCGATGATGTAACGTTTGCCGGTGGGCATATCCACTAAGCCAACATCAGCGAGTATGGAGCCAATGTTGCCGGTTTTATGGGCGATAGTCGCTCCCTCTCCTAACCCTTGGGGAAGTAGATTGTTGATTTCTGTTTTTCGCATGATGTCCAGCATCAGATCGCGCGATCGCATCGACACCAACTGCCCTTGATTGATCATTGCTAGTAGCGTTGCTAGTTCTTTGGGACTCGTCACGTTAGTCCCTTCGATATCCGGTAAGGGGTTATTTAGGGTTGTTGCGCTCAAACCCCAAGAGCGAAACCGTTGATTGAGCACCTCTTTGCCACCCAGTCGCGCAACGATCATATTCGTGGCTGTATTGTCACTAATTTGGATCATTTTTGAGATCGCTTCCAGCGCTGATAACTGTGTTCCTGGTGGCTTGTATTGCAAATCCCCGGAACCCGTGGCAATCATGTCCGGTTGCAGCGTTAGAGGTTCATCTAAGCGAACCTTGCCCGCTTCAACAGCTTGAAAGAAAGCCACTAATACTGGCAGCTTAATTGTGCTGGCAGAAGCAAAGATAGTTTGGCTATTCCAGTCGAGGTAGGCACCTGTATCGAGATCGAGGACAAAAACTCCGGGTTGTAACTTAGGGTTTTGCGTCGCTAGAGTCTGAATCTGACTCTTCAACGGCTCAATTTCCTGACCTAAGCGCAGGGTTGCCATGCTATCTGGGCTAGGGCTTTCCTCAACTGGAGTTTTGGCTGTCTGTTCGACCTTCATGGATGCTTGGCTTGTCGGGTCTAAGACAGACAAGAGCGTCCCAACGAGCGCACCTATTCCAATCCCCAAAATCAGTAGGCGAATGATGTAGACAAACGGACTTATTGGGCGTTTTTGCTGCCGCAGAGGCTTCCGATTTTTCTGACTCGGAGCAGATTGGACGGCAGAACCAGCAGAAGAGCGATCGCTTCGCGCTGCTCCTTTGGAGTTATTGCCTCTGGTGCTGCGCTCTGCACGATCTCGTCTTGCAGGATTGGTTTTCCCTAATGGAGGAGCAACAGATGTTGGTGTAGCCAGTCCTGGACGAGGCTGTTGGCGGCTAGTAGCGGCATCGATCTGAGGCTTAATCAGTTCTGGCATCGATAGTGGAGTTCTAGGCCGTCTTTTCCGTCCGCGACTCGTCTCAGAGACTTGAGGTATCGCTACCCCAGAACCTGCGCTCAGAGTTGGTGGCTGATTGCTCTTTTCCGGGTTCAGTCGCCGTTGTCGCAGATGAGGAGAGGGTAAGTTTTCCGATGGCAACCCGATTTTCTGGGCGATGAGTTGTCTAATCGGCATGGGTCTAGTGCGTGTCGGCATCGGTGCAACGGACATTTGCGCGACACGCATGCTCCGCAAACGCGGTCTCGCTCTTGCTATCTCGTCTAGAGACGCTGGTGGATTCAAGTTCACACCCGATGGCGGGCGAGGGTCATTTCCAGATGGAGGCGTAATGCGATCGCGCATGCCTCCGTTCTTGCGATTGGTTGGGGGGAGCTGCTCGATCGGATGGTGCTTGGGAAAACGCAACCGGGCTCGTCGTCGGTTGTATTCGGGTAGCGGTGAAACTGGGCGAACGACCTCCGCTCCTGCGGACTGAGGTTGACGAGTTCGACGCGGATTTGGGCGCAAGAGGTCTTGCTGCTCTTGTTGTTTGAATTCAGGATTCCCAGGCTGTCGCCTGTTATCCATAGACGCTGCCACCGTTACTACCTCCAACACAACTAACGTCTTTGTAGACTGCTGATGAGTCAACGCACAGTTATTTTAAAACTCGTTTTGCTTTGAACTATCATCGTTACCCAATTTTGGCTGAAATTCGAGCGCCCATTCCATCTGACGGAGAATTCCTCTGAGCATAGCAACTTCTTCTGCGGTCGGACTAGCCCGGTTAAAAAAGCGCCGGAACTTTTCCATCCGGGCTGAGGCAGTATGGGGATAAAAGTAACCGATTTTCAACAACACAGCTTCTAAGTGTTGATAGTAACCCTCTAAGACATCGAGAGAAACTGCTTCACCTGATGGGGGAGTAGAGGGTAGGCTTTGACTCGGAACTGGAGTTAGCCCAGCGCTGACTGAGGAAGCGTACTGCTGGCTACTCTGGTAAAGTTCGTAACAGCAAACGGCAACAGACTGAGCCAGATTCAGAGACGGATACTCAGGGCTAGACGGTATACAAACGAAGCGCTGAGCGTAATTCAGTTCGAGATTGCTCAGTCCCCGGTCTTCTGGACCGAAAATCAAGGCCGATGTTATTCCCTCTTCTAATAACCAAGGCAGTGCTAGCCGTGGAGGTTCTAATGGTGTGGAAAGGGTGCGAGTCCTGGCTGTAGTTGCGATCGCACGTTGGCATCCCGTCAACGCTTCTGGCAACGTTGCCACCTGCTCGGCGGCTTCCAAAACGTCTGCACCATGGACTGCCATCTGCCGCGCTTCTACCCCTAGGGGATCGCATTGAGGATTGACTAGAACTAACGCACGTAATCCCATATTCTTCATGACACGCGCTACAGAGCCTACATTCAAAGGCCCTGCTGGCTCGACTAAGATAATTTTTACTCTCGCTAAAGTCATTTCACGCTTTACTGCCCTTACCAATACTTTTCCGGAATCAAATTGTCAGGGCATTCGCCTGCTAAGATCCTTAATAATTCTTTACGATTAAATCGATAACCAATCGTTAACCTAGCATGGCACGCCAGCGCTCAAAATCTGACCTGCCCACAAAGCTCTGCCCTGTCTGTAACCGCCCGTTCGCTTGGCGGAAAAAATGGGTGGACTGTTGGGATGAAGTGAAGTACTGCTCCCAACGCTGCCGCCGGCGAAAATCTCAAGCCGATTCATGATAGGGTTGCTCTTAAAGGCTTTCGATCGTCTTTATTGCTCGATGTCGATCGATGGGGGTATTCAACAACTTATTCGTAGAATTTGTGCTGTCGCCTCAGTATTGATACTGTCCCGAGATAGGTCCCTATTGGGAAATAACTTTTATCCCCTCTTGTCCCTTATGTCAAGAGGGGAAGCTTCATTACGTAATGTTACGATCTAAGATCTTTATCTGCAAAACTTATTGAAAAAGGACTTATTGAAACAGTATGTCAGTTAATCAGGTGCAACCTAAACTCATTATTCACGGCGGTGCCGGTAGTTCTCTTAAAGGTAAAGGGGGAGCGGAGGTCGTGCGCCGCTCGCTCTATAGAGTGATTGAAGAAGTTTACTCCTTATTGTTGGCGGGTGCTAGTGCGCGTGATGCGGTAATCTGCGGTTGCCAACTGCTGGAAGATGACCCTCGCTTTAATGCTGGCACGGGTTCAGTACTGCAATCGGATGGTCAAATTCGCATGAGTGCGGCGTTGATGGAGGGGAGTGTGCAGCGCTTCAGCGGTGTGATTAATGTTTCTCGCGTGCAAAATCCGATCAAGTTAGCACACTTTTTGCAAACCTCAGCCGACCGAGTTCTCTCAGACATGGGGGCGGCTGAACTGACGAGGGAACTTAATGTCCCACTGTACAACCCTTTAACTGACCTCCGGTTGCAGGAGTGGATGCAGGAACGGCAGGGAAATTTTGACAAGACGATGGCAGGAGTTGTTGCGGAAAAAGAACTGGTTGAGACATCGGAAGCCAGACGCGGCACGATTGGTGTCGTTGCGCTAGATAGTCAGGGATGTCTGGCAGCAGGGACATCTACGGGTGGCAAGGGCTTTGAACGAATTGGTCGGGTAAGTGACTCTGCAATGCCAGCAGGGAACTATGCCAGTCAGCATGCAGCGGTGAGTTGCACGGGGATCGGGGAAGACATTATTGATGAGTGTCTAGCAGCGCGGGTTGTGGTGCGCGTGACGGACGGTTTATCATTGGCTGACGCCATGAAGCGATCGTTTACAGAAGCCTATGAGCATCAGCGAGATTTCGGCGCGATCGCGATCGATGCCACAGGTGCGATATCGTGGGGAAAAACCAGTCAAGTCCTCCTTGCGGCTTACCATACAGGTGAAGAAATCGGAGATACATTGGAATGGATTGGTGAAGAATTAATCGGCGTCGCTGTTTAAGACATTGAAACCAAAGGTATCCGCTGTAGTGTAGTAGAAAACTGCTGTAAGTCTGCGCCTCATCGTCGCTCCAAAATTTTCACACAGGTTTTGATTCTTCGCTACCCCTAACCGGGAACTCTAGAAGCGTAACACCTTTAGAGTTATCAACCCCGCTCTCTTTATTAGTGGGGTTTTTTATTAGCCACTCTCACCCTACCTATTTCGTCACGCGCCAAATCCGGACAGTGTTATCGTCACTACCACTCACTATCGACTGTCCGTCCGGACTAATCGCGACGGAACTGACCGCAGAGCTATGTCCGGTGAGAGTAGTTTTCAATTCGCCTGTTTTCAAATTCCAAACCTTCACCGTGTTGTCGTTACTGCCACTCACTATCGTCTTGCCATCGGGGCTAATCGCGACGGCGCTAATGCTGGAACCATGGCCGGTAAGGGTCGTTTTCAAAGCACCGGCTTTGAGATCCCAAATCTTAATCGTATTATCCTTACTTCCACTAACTAGCGTCTGTCCATCCGCACTAATGGCAATAGAATTGACCTGATCGGAATGACCATTAAGAGTGCTTTTCACTGAACCCGTTTTCACATCCCAAATCTTGATAGCGTGGTCACTAGTCGGAAGCACCAGTGTTCCACTTCCACTCGCGACAGTTTGACCATCTGGACTAACTGCAACGGCACTTACGCCACCCGCAGGTTCATTGAGGGTGGTTTTTAACGAATTGGTTTTTAAATCCCAAACCTTAATTGTGCCATCACTACTCCCACTGACTAGGGTTTGCCCATCCGCACTAATGGCAATAGAATTTACCCAATCCGTATGTCCGGAGAGGGTAGTTTTCAAGGCACCTGATTTTAGATCCCAAATTTTGAGATCGAGGCTGCCACTGATTAAGGTTTGCCCATCTGGGTTAATCGCGACAAAATTATTGACGGGATAACTTGGGTCAGTCAACGTCGTTCTCAACTGGCCTGTTTTCAAATCCCAAACTTTAATCGTGCTGTCGCTACTTCCACTGACTAACGTCTGTCCATCCGAGCTAATGCCAACAGAATCAACAGCACTGGAATGACCTGTAAGAGTGGTGGCGAGTGTTACTTTCTCGGAACTAGTAGTATTAGTACTGGCAGGAGGACGGGTTGCGGTAATGTGTGAAATGCCATATCCTCCTAATCCCAGCACTAAAATAGCCCCCCCCACTAAAAACGGCATTTTCAACTGACGCTTTCGTTGAGGTGAAGCGACAGGTGGTAGCGATGAATCAGGGATTGGGGAGACTGGGGCAGGAACGGCAGCCTGTAGCGGCGATGATTGAGGGGATAGGGAGAGTTCGAGAGAACCGGCAGTCTGTGACAGTGGTAATTGAGACGGTGGAACGATTTCGGGTGATGGGCGAGGCTGTGGCGACGAGGGTTGAACAGTCTCAAGGACTTCGGACGAGAAGCGAGACGGTAGAGATGG
>DATNPT010000633.1:0-11123 GCA_036703075.1 Chroococcales cyanobacterium | reverse complement strand
TGACTTCGGAACTTGGTCTCTCTTATTAGCCCATGCGGCTTTTATAGACTTCTTGCTGGACGGATTTCCTCTTTGGCCTGTTGACGGCTACATGTTTCTGGTTAGTTATTTTCGTCTACCTCCTGGCTTTATCAGTCGCGCTTATCTCGTGTTGGAGATGGTAATCAAGCGCCGCCCTTTGCCAAAATCTTTATCTTTAAAGGAAAAATTAGTGCTATTGGTATATGGACCAGCCGCACTAGTTTTTTGGGTTTCCATGATGATTTTGTTTGCTCGCGGAACAGCGGCTGGTCTGGTCGAAACATTTCCAGGAATTTTCGGTAGGGCTACCGCAGCACTCTTCACTGGCGCACTTCTCATTGTGACTTTACGCAGACCTATCAGATTTTTATTCAAGAAAATAGGTAATAAAAGTACCGTCGATCTACCTTCTACTGAAGAGAGAGCCGTACCTCGGAGTCAAATAAATAGTCCTAATAAAAATGGCAAATCTTGGATAAAAAAAACCGGCAAGCTACTATTGCTAGTTGGTTTAGGTATATTACTTTTCTTGCCTTATCGGTATCGTTCAGGCGGACAGATTCAGTTATTGCCTCCGACGCAACAACAAATTCAAGCTCAAGTAGAGGGGAAAATTACTAAAGTTTTCTTCAACGGAGGCGATGGGCAAGAGATAAAAGCTGGAACGCTAGTTGCTGTAATGGAGGCAACTGATATAGAAAACAAGGTTCTAACTCAACAAGAACAAATCAAAAACCAGCAGGCGGTCATTGCCAAAAATGAAGCAAAACTTAATAAGCTTTTGGCTCCTGTTAGGGATGAAGATGTAGAAGTGACGAGACAACAAGTTGAGGTGGCTAAACAAGATGTTAAAGTGGCGGGGCAACAAGTTGAGGTAGCTAAGCAAGAGGTAGAAGTCGTTAAAAAGAAGGTCACTACTGCTATATCTAAGGCAGAATTTAGCGATCGCGAAGCCGCACGTTTTCAGGAATTATACAAAGACGGTGTCGTTTCTCAGCAAGCTTATGAAGATAAGCAAAAGCAGGCTGAAACAGATCGCCTTAATGTAGAGGAAGCTCGCCAGAATGTAGCGGCAAAGCAAAAAGAGGTGGAGACGAGTCGGAACGAATTGGCGGCTAAGGAACAAACTGTAAGCCAAAGACAGGCTAGTCTTGACTTAATATTAAGTGGTTCAGATCCTTATGATATTGAAGTAGCTCGTAAAGAGCTTGAAGCGGCTCAAGCAGTACTAAAGCGTCAACAGCAACAATTAAAATACAGTCAAGAGGAGCTTCAAAGTACTCAACTCCTAATGCCTATCAATGGTTATCTTGTCACTTCCTATCTCGATCAGAAAATAGGCAGCTATCTCAAAAAAGGTGAAACATTTGCTGTAGTGGAGGAAGAGCGAAATATCCGTGGAGAAGTGAGAATTGCTGAGTACAACGTCGAAGAAGTTGCTGTAGGAGCTGTGGCAGAAGTTAAGCTCTTAGCCTATCCTAATAAACCTTTTATTGGAAAAGTAGTTTCGATCGAACCTGTTGCTTCTACTGAGACAGCTTCTAGTACTCCCCTCAAAGAGAAAGAGTCTACTCCACAAATTACCGATCGCTTTGTTCGTGTAATTGTCGATATTCCCAATACAGACAAAATCTTAAAATCATCTATGACTGGCTATGCAAAAATCGAGGGAAGTAGGCAACCTTTAGTGGTGGCCTTCACTCGACCGATTGTCCGCTTTATACAAGTTGAAGTTTGGTCTTGGCTTCCTTGATGGATAGTAATTCTGATACTTTATTAGGGATTTTTGTTATGCAAAGGTTTTAAATAAACCTTTTCAAAAAGTTCATGTTCTTAGCAAAAAACGGCGTAAAGAGACAAGGGCTTAACAAATCTCCATACGTTAGAATTTTTTGCTTTACTTTTGCAATCGGGATGACAGGATTTGAACCTGCGACCCCTTCGTCCCGAACGAAGTGCGCTACCAAGCTGCGCTACATCCCGATAAGTAATTGACTGCGTTCACCATTGTATCACATCACAAGAGGCAATCCGCTCCTTTCAGAGATAGGATTAACTAGTATCAACGCGATGAAATTTCTGTGGGAGCGTTTTTGGGAGTGGTAGTAAAGCCAGACTGGTTACGTGTCAAAGCACCTCAGTGGGAGCGCGTTGGCAGTGTTAAAGAAATATTACGGGACTTGTCGCTGAATACGGTTTGCGAAGAAGCATCTTGCCCGAATATTGGCGAATGCTTTAAGGCTGGAACCGCAACGTTTTTAATTATGGGACCCGCTTGCACTCGTGCCTGCCCCTATTGTGATATTGACTTCGAGAAAAAGCCCAAAGCTCTTGACCCGACAGAGCCAACCCGTCTGGCAGAAGCTGTCAGACATATGAATTTAAACCACGTGGTCATTACCTCGGTGAATCGGGACGATCTACCCGACGGAGGAGCATCCCAGTTTGTCGGCTGCATTGAAGCAATTCGTGCTGTTTCTCCTCGGACGACGATTGAGGTACTAATCCCCGACTTATGTGGCAATTGGGTAGCATTAGAAACGATTCTCCAGGCTAAACCTGAAGTACTCAATCACAATACTGAAACAGTGCCGCGTCTGTATCGGCGAGTGCGCCCTCAAGGAAATTATCAGCGATCGCTCGAATTACTCAAGCGATCGCGTGAGTTAGCTCCCTCTGTTTACACCAAATCTGGCGTAATGGTTGGCTTAGGAGAAACCGACACAGAAATTCGCCAAGTGATGCAGGATTTGCGGGACGTAGACTGCGATATTTTAACGATTGGGCAGTATCTTCAACCGAGCCAGAAGCATTTAGGGGTTGTAAATTTCATCACACCGGCTCAGTTTGATGCTTGGAAAGAGCTGGGTGAATCCTTAGGGTTTCTGCAAGTTGTCTCCTCACCTCTCACCCGCAGCTCCTATCACGCCGAGCAAGTTAGAGAGCTGATGGCGCGTAACCCCAAAGAAGGCTAACAACCCTTTCACCTTCCAACTAGACAATCTTCAACCCTTCGACACAATGAGTAAAATTGCCATTATCGGAGCTGGGGTTTGGGGGACAGCGCTCGGTTTCCTCGCATCACAGAACGGTCATGATGTTCGTTTGTGGTCGCGTCGGAGTCAGGAGCGTTTAGAGGATGTATTCAAAGATGTCAATATCATCCTATCGGCTGTGTCGATGTCGGGTGTCGGCTTCGTAGTGCAAAACTTACAAAGATTGGACATTTATCCTGACACAATTTTCATAACGGCAACCAAAGGCTTAGACACGGCAACGACTCGCACACCTTCACAAATCTGGCAGGCTGCCTTTCCTGAAAATCCTGTCGTTGTTCTCTCTGGCCCCAACCTCTCCAAAGAAATTCAACGGAGTCTGCCCGCGGCTACTGTGGTTGCCAGCACTCATGCTAAGGCAGCAGAAGTCGTACAGAAAGCGTTTTCGTCCCTCAATTTTCGGGTTTATACCAATCCCGATCCCCTCGGCGTTGAACTGGGTGGTACGCTGAAAAATGTTATGGCGATCGCAGCAGGGACCTGTGATGGCTTACAGTTGGGAACAAATGCTAAAGCCGCTCTCCTCACGCGTGGACTGGCTGAAATTATCCGGGTAGGTACGGATTGGGGTGCTAAAGCGGAAACCTTTTATGGTTTATCGGGACTAGGAGACTTACTCGCTACCTGCAACAGCAATCTCAGCCGAAATTATCAAGTAGGGTACCAACTCGCTCAGGGGAAGATGCTCTCAGAGATTCTCACGCATCTAGAAGGAACAGCGGAAGGAGTGAATACCACGGCGGTTTTAATTGAGCGTGCTAACAGGCGAGGTGTTTCGGTTCCAATTACTTACCAAGTCGATCGCTTGCTCAAAGGGGAGATTACACCGCAAGCGGCGGTGGAGGCGTTAATGCTGCGGGACACTAAACCAGAGTAATGATGCGATCGCGTTTTCAACAGTGAGCAGTTAAGGACTTATCTGTAAGTCTAAGTCTCACTAAAGCACCTGATGACGGAGTATTCTAGAAAGCTTAAGCGTTGAACATCAGGTGCCGAGGTGTTATGGACGACTTTATGGCAGAAGCGATCGCACAAGCCAAACAGGGACTCAGTGAGGGAGGAATTCCCATCGGTTCCGTACTCGTTAAAGATGGGCAGATTGTTGGAAGAGGACACAACAAGCGCGTCCAAGATAACGATCCCGTCACTCATGCCGAGATTGATTGCCTACGTAACGCTGGTCGAATTGGTAACTACAAAAATACAACCCTTTATTCAACATTAATGCCTTGCTATCTCTGTGCTGGCGCTGTTGTCCAATTTGGCATCAAAAAAGTAATTGTGGGTGAGTCAAAGACATTCCCTGGTGCCAAAGAATTTATGGAATCCCAAGGCATTGAGGTAATTGACCTAGATTTAGATGAATGTAAACAGTTGATGAGTAACTTTATCGAGCGTAATTCCCAGTTGTGGAACGAAGATATTGGTAAATAAATTACCCTGTTCGTAGGGGGGAATCGTCTACTTTCCCTGCTGCTTTGGCTTCCAGATTAGAGAACATGTGCTGCATGGCTTGAGTGTAGGGAATTAACAGGTGCATTTGCTCTGAGGACACGCGATTCTCAATTTCAGCCACTAGCGACGGTAGCAGTTGTTCTATGAGTTTCCAACTCACGTCAATACTGGGAAAAACCATCATACACAGGGGTAATAGTTCTTGTTCTACCGCTGACATATTGCCCTCCAAAGCACACAGCCATAAATACGCCTGAAACATTTCGATGTCTCGAATGCTAGAAGCTCTTACCCCCGGATTGCTGAGTCCTCCACGCAAGCTACGATGATTCGGGTTCATCTGAACTGCTTTGCTATAGACTTTCTTGGCAATTGCTGGAGAAAGGGGTAGTAGTTGCTGAGCCAAGACTAAGATTGGAGAGTCCAGATTGTGCTGAGCCGCAGCACTACAAACTCGCTGCCAAGGAATACAAACCTGTTCTTCAACAAACTTGAAGTAGGGACTTAGCAACAGTTGCTCGGGCAGTGTCAGTCGATTTAGCACTAACTTAGCGCTCAAGTGAAATTGTGTACTCATGAAACCAATAGTGCGTCGATCGCCCGATGCGAGATGTCGCTCCTGAAAGTTGAGTAATACTGGTTCAATTTCCATGGCTAGCTGCTTGACTTCTGCAAAGGATAGCCTGGGCATTACCGATGACCTAAAAATTTCATTGGAGACATCAACAGTAGCTCTGTTGGGTAGGTTTACCAACCTACCAGGAAACATAGCTTGTTTTTGGTAAACTTCCAGTATCTTCTGGTAAACTTGCGCTGCTACTGTTGCTATTCCTCGACTTTCTGTCAAATTTACAACATTAGGGATATAGGAAAAGATAATATTGGTCTTTATCCCAGCACACTGACAGCGAATTTCTACCATCCGTTCTAGCTTAGCAACTGTTCGAGTTCGCCCCTTGGGTGATGCAGCATCAAGTAACTCAGAAATACTAAAATTCCTTTCCTTATAAGACAACGTTGACAGATCGGGAACATAGCGTTCTGCCCATAGCTGGCTTAAACGATCGACCGAAGGATTGTCGAGTAGTTTGATGGTTTTCAGCATTATGTATTTCCCGATATGAATATCGAGCTGTGTTGAACTCTGGAAAGAATAACTTGAAAGCTTTTCAACCGCAGCGGACAGGTGACTAAGTTGTAGCGATGCACTCTTCGTCCTACGGCTGTTACATAATCAACTCCTATTTTAGATTATAGTTATCCCGATTGAAGTAAGCAAAAATGCTGATTTTAATCGAACTAAATGCTGAAAATATTTTATTTTAAAACATTAAATTTGCAAGTTAAGCCTATAAAATGAGAGTAACTTTTTCAGGTTTTCTAGAGTCGAAACCTTCTTTCCCATTAAAAGGTTTATGCCGCTAGCGCAGCACACTTGCTGGGTAGAATAAGTAAAATGCGATCGCTAACGTTCAGATTCAATATTTTAATGGGTTAGGCAAAATAATTCAGAGCTTGAACCTGAAAAGGAGTACCTGTTATTAGTTGTAATATTTGATGAAGAGTTTAGCTATCAGTTTTCTTATTTTCCTCACTAAGTTTAGGTTGCATGCTTGCTTTGCAGTACCTTATTCAACTGAAAACCACTATAGATGAGACGAGCATTTCCACTGACTGTAACCAAAAAATAGGTTTAACACACTGAATACACGTAGTAGTTTAATTGGATATCAGGGGATAATAATGTGTTTTCCCTAAAGTCTTCGATTCAACCTGAGAGAACAGTTGTTGCATCGCTTGAGTGTAGGGTTGCAAGATACGCATCTGAGCTGACGATAGGCGAGCCTCAATTTCAGTCACTAGCAACGGCACTAGTTGTTCTACAAGTTCCCAACTCACCTCAATACTGGGAAAAACCATCTTACATAGAGGCAGTAATTCTTCTTCTACTGCCGACATATTGCCCTCTAAAGCACATAGCCATAAATATGCCTGAAACATTTCGATATCTCGGATGCTAGAAATTCTCACCGCCGGTTCGTTCAGTGCTCCGCGCTGGCTCCGATGATTGGGATAAAATTGGACAGCTCGGTAGTAAACGCGCTTGGCAATTTCTGGAGAAGCAGGTAAAAGTTTTTGGACAAGGACTAAGAGGAGCGAGTCAAGCTTGTGCCTGGCCGCAGCAGCACAAATTCGCTGCCAAGGAATACAGACTTGCTCTTCCACAAACTTGAAGTAAGGACTGAGTAACAGTTGCTCGGAGAGTGTCAGCCGATTTAGCACTAACTTGGCACTTAAGTGAAACTGAGTACTCATAAAGCCGACAGCGCGTTGGTCAGGGGCTGAAAGATATTCCTCTTGGAGCTTTAGTAATAGAGGTTCGAGCGACGTTGCTAACTGGTTGACCTCTAATAGAGATAGCTTTAGCATTGCCGGTACTCTCAGCACATTTATAGAGAGATTGGCACTCTCGTTAGGAGGGATTGCAGCTAGTAACGCAGGCGAGGGCAACTGCGTTTGGTAAACTTCCAATACTTTTTGATAAACTAAAGCGGCTGCTCTAGCTATGCCTTGACTCTCTGTCAAACGCACGACGTTAGGGATGTAGGAAAACAAGACATTGGTCTGTATTCCTGCACATTTACAGTTAATTTCCACAATTCGTTGCAACTTAGCAACGGTTTTCGCTCGTCCCTCTGATGATGCCGCTTCAGTTAACTCAGAAAAATTTAAACAGTCTGCTGAGGAAGAAAGAGTAGATAAGTCTGGTACGTAGCGCTCTGCCCATAGGTTAGTTAGACGAGTGACGGAAGTATTGTCGATAAGTTTTGCAGTTCTCAGCATGATTTTTCTCTCGATAGAAGGATCGAGTTTTATATGAATATTGAATCAAAATGGCTTTCCTCAAGTAGCAGTCATTGAGTATCTAAAGCGTTGAGGAGATGCAGTCTTTTTCGTTCTGCTACGTTACAAATTTTCTCTATGATAGATGCGATCGCGTCTAATTGTATACAGTAGTATTATCAATACTTCTGTGTATTACTTTATGTAATGAGTACGCTAAAAATACTGAATAATTGATATAAAGATTTTCAATGGTTTGCGAACAGCTAAAGTGCTGAAAGCATGATTTAGCAAGAGCTTTACTTTTACATACAAATGAAACCACTATACCTACAGGTACTCAGCTTACTGGGTAAAAGCACTTACAGACTCGGTAAAAATTTATTTCACCACGAAAAATAATAAAGTAAATCTGTTCCAATTATTCAAGTATTCTGCGCTATAAACTTTTTAATTAATTATCATCCAGAGGAAATTTGCGATTTCCCTGAATAGAGGTAGGCTCTCATCAATGAGAGCCTGCAACACATAACGATAAAAATCTCTCTCCTCTAGCTCCTAACTCCTTTCTGCCAACGTATTTCGAGATCGAAGCTGACTCACAACCAGCCGCATGTTACTAGGAGGAGCTACGGTCAAGCCACGGCGTACTGGCCTGACTGGACGACGATTGGTCAGGGTTAGCTGAAAGCGCGACACGATCGCAGCCAGTACCAATTTCATCTCAAACTGAGCAAATGCCATCCCAATACAACGACGGTTCCCTCCGCCGAAGGGTAAATACTCGTAGGATGAAAATTGCCGTTCCAAAAAGCGTTCTGGTCTAAAACGCTTGGGTTCTGGATATATATCCTCGCGATGATGAGTTAAATAAATGCTGGGAACTAGCACCGTACCAGGTTCAAACTGATAGCCCATGACCTGCAACGGTGCTTTCAGAACGCGAAAGAAACTAGAAATCACGATGGGGTAAATCCGCAACGTTTCTTGGCAAATCGCTGTCAGGTAAGGAAGTTTAGCAATTTCGCTAGGAGGAGCATCCTGACCGAGAGAATTTAACTCGTGCAGTAGCTTGTCATGCACGTCTGGTAGACGATGAATCCAGTACAATGCCCACGTTAACGCGGAAGCCGTAGTTTCATGACCTGCCACCAGTAATGTCATCAGCTCATCGTGTAACTCTTCATCCGTCATCGACTGACCTACCTCATCGCGAGCAGACATGAGTAACGTGAGAATATCGCTACGGTCGAAGTTTCCTTTCTCTCGGCGTTCCCGAATTTCCTCGTAAATGAGTTGGTCAACTTGCTGCTTTTGGCGGAGATAGCGTCCCCAGGGACTGAGCGGGCCCCAATCTTTTTGGAGCGAGCTAAAAAAGAGCACGCTGGAACTTAAGGGAGAGCTAATCGACTCCAGCATCGAACTCATCAGTCGTCTGAGTTGTTGGTAACGCGGTCCATCATGCAAGCCAAACACTGCTTGTAAAATTACCCGGAGAGTAATTTCTTGCATGTACGATCGCACTGCCAAGGACTGACCAATCGTCCACTCCTGCGTGACTTGCTGGGTGATATCGCCAATCAGCTCACCATAAGCCCGCATGCGATCGCCATGAAAGGGAGGCGTCAACAATCGTCGCTGACGCTGATGGCGATCGCCATCGAGCAAAATTAAAGAGTGTTCCCCCAGCAAAAATCGTAAAACTCTATTTCCTCTACCAATGTCAAACAGCTCTGGATCGGCAGTAAAAATCTCTTGAATCGCCTGGGGGTTACTGAAGTACACCAGCCCCGGAGAATTTTTCTCTCCAACTCGAAATGGATCTCCGTAGCGCTGTGCATAATCTTCCAGGTAGTTCAAGGGTTGAGCAATTAGCTTGAGCATCCGTAGCACTCGTGGAGTCGAGGGGCCATTCAGCAACGCCTGTGTGGTCATAAGTAGGTTCAGCTTGAAAATAAAGTCTAGGGGTTAGAGCGCAAAGTGCCGGAATTTGAGATGCAACGATTTTGGATAGAAAGTAAGGATTAACCCTAAGCTATCAAGTCAGGGCTTGGAATTGTGTTTGAGTTCGATTAAAGCAAAACAGGAGTTTTCTCGGAGCGAAGCTGAGCCACAACCATTCGCATGGTACTGGGAGGAGCAACAGTAACTCCACGGCGGACAGGCTGGATGGGGCGGCGATCGGCTAGAGAAAGTTGGAAGCGTGACACAATCGTTGCTAGCACCAGTTTCATTTCAAATAGAGCAAAAGCCTGTCCGATACAGCGACGGTTCCCTCCACCAAAGGGTAAATACTCGTAGGGTGAAAATTGCCGTTCTAGAAAACGCTCTGGTTTAAAGCGTTGGGGTTCCGGATAGATATCTTCCCGTCGGTGAGTGAGATAAATGACAGGAATCAGTGCGGTATCCGGCTCAAATTCGTAGTCCATCACTGAGAACGGTGCTTTTAAAATTCGACCAAACGTGGTCAACGCGATCGGGTAAATCCGTAGTGTTTCTTGACAAACAGCCGTGAGATAGGGAAGTTGGGCAATCTCGCTGGGGTCTAAATTGGGTGTTAGGGCGTTCAGTTCGTTGAGTAGTTTCTCCTGTACTTCTGGCAGAGAGTAAATCCAGTACAAAGCCCATGACAAGGCTGAAGCGGTGGTTTCATGACCCGCAAACAACAAGGTCAGCAACTCGTCGTGTAACTCAGCATCGGTCATGGTCTGACCGGATTCATCACGAGCTGAGATCATTAAACTAAGGATATCTTCACGCGATCGCAGCGGTTGATGCTGGCTGTCACGAGATTCAAGATGCCGACGTTCGTGTATTTCAGAGTAAAGGAGTTCTCGAATTCGCTGCTTTTGCCGCAGAAAGTGTCCCCACGGACTCCAAGCACCTAAATCTTTCTGGAGCGATTCAAAAAAGAGGAAACTAGAAGTCAACGGGGAGCCAATGGAATCCACCATCGCACTCAAAAGTTGGCGGAGTTGGTCATAACGCTCTCCCTCATGGAGTCCGAAAACAGCACTGAGGATCGTTCGCAGAGAGATTTCCTGCATGGACGAACGAACCTTGAACGGTTCACCACGCGTCCACTGACGAGTTACTTGTTGGGCAATTTCGCAAATTAGCTTGCCATAGGCACGCATCCGTTCCCCATGAAAGGGAGGAGTCAAGAGCTTGCGCTGGCGCTGGTGACGCTCGCCATCTAACAACAGCAGTGAGTTGTCTCCTACCAAAGGAAGTAAAGGATCGTTGCCGGAACCGGAGTCAAATAGTTTTGGGTCAGCTGTAAAAATTTGTTGCAGGGCTTCTGGGTGGCTGAAATACACGGCTAGGGGAAGCCCGTCTCCTCCAATGCTGAAGGGTTCTCCGTAGCGCTGTGCATAGAGTTCTAACAATTCCATCGGACGGAGAATCCATTGAATTGTCCGTATCTTAAGAAAAGATCGCTTCCGTGGACCGTTCGGTAGTTTCATATCGGCAACCCTAACAAGAAGTTGAACGCGACGATCGCGCTGCTGTATTTAAGACGCGATCGCACTTGTAAAAGGTTCAGCATTCCTTCGACAAAGATGCGTTTTATCAAGCTTCTACGCCTCTTTCTCTCAGAAATGTGTCAAATGTCTTCCGATCGGGTAAAGAAGGTTGCGCTCCGGACTTCGTCGCCGCCAGCGCACCTGCGGCTGCTCCCCATCCGACAGCTTGCCGTAACGGTAAGCCTTGTGATAGTGCAGCGGCTAAACCACCATTAAAGGC
>DATNPT010000624.1:0-6636 GCA_036703075.1 Chroococcales cyanobacterium | reverse complement strand
TTAGCTGGCACCATTGATACCTGGATTCTTTGGAACTTGACAGGAGGGCAAGTTCATGCGACAGAACACAGCAATGCTAGCCGCACGATGCTGATGAATTTGGCCCAGCAGAAATGGGATAGCCAGCTTCTAGAACTTTTTCGCATCCCAGCACATTTGATGCCAAAAATTCAACCGAGTTTGGGATGGTTCGGTTACACTCAGCCAGAGTTACTGGGAACGTCAGTCCCCATCACTGCGATTTTGGGCGATCAACAAGCTGCTCTATTTGCCCATGGCTGCGACCGCCCTGGTTTATTAAAATGCACCTACGGGACTGGCTGCTTTCTCATTGCTCATACCGGCGAACAATTGCCGCGATCGCAAAATCAACTGCTTTCTACTATCGCTTGGACTCAGGTAGAGCAAGGAGCAGAGGACGCGGGGAGTTTTGTAACCAACCGTTCGGCTTCAACGACACCTGATTACAAAGTTGGCTATGCCTTGGAGGGCAGTATGTTCACTGCCGGAGCCTGTATTCAGTGGTTGCGGGATGGGATCAAAATTATTACGTCGTCTGCGGATACGGAAGCGATGGCAGAGCGAGTGGCAGACAATGGTGGCGTTTACTTTGTCCCAGCTCTCAGCGGGTTAGGCGCACCCCATTGGGATATGAGTGCGCGGGGAACCTTCTTCGGGATTACGGGAGGAGTACAACGAGAGCATATGGTTCGATCGGTGCTAGAAGCGATCGCATATCAAGTGAGGGAAGTTGTCGAGGCCGTTAATCAGGATTCAGGTATCCCAATCGATCGGCTGAAGGTCGATGGAGGAGCTTGTCAGAATAACTTTTTAATGCAATTCCAAGCCGATGTCTTGGGCATTCCTGTAGAACGACCCCATGTACTCGATGCTTCGGCTCAAGGTGTGGCATTTGCGGCTGGCTTAGCTGTGGGATTCTGGCGGGATTATGCAGCCCTGACGAGCAGTCGCCCAGTTGACCGAATTTTCTATCCCGGTGAAGGAGTTACCCAAGCCCAGAAGAATTTCCCAACTTGGCTGGAAGCCGTGAGCAGAGCCAAGCATTGGGTTCATTAGAGGATATGTTGTTCGTTAGCGCTTGGCAAAAATTCCCAGTCCGAAGTAACAAGACTGTACGGAGCATTTTTCCATGCTTACCGTTACCTGATATCTCTCCTGTGATGGCGGCTTATAATTAATCACGGCAACCGCATCATTATTGGGATTGGACATCACGCTCTTACCATCCATATCCTTGAGCCTCAGCTTGATGCGATCGCAATTGCGATCGCATACGGCGACGAACGTATACTCCTGATTTGGGTAGAGTAATACGGTTTTTGGGGCTTCGGCTCCACGAGGTAGCTTCGCTACATTTCGCGGGAATGATAGCTGAAACCCCTCTTGTTTCGCCGTTTGAATCGCTTGTTGCAGCTGATTGTTCACTTCTTGTTCGTAGCGATCGAGCGGTCTAGCGATTGCAGCTCCATTCAGCACTGTACCGAACAAAAGAGCGATCGCTGGAAAAATCAGCGGCTTGATTTTCATCGAGTGTGTCTCCTTCATCGTTAGAATTGAACGCTCAACCGTTGGTTAACGAGTTCAGCCGCTAGTTGGATCGCGGCTTTCATACTGGTGGCATTGGCAATACCCCGACCCGCAATATCAAACGCTGTGCCATGGTCGGGAGAGGTGCGAACGAATGGCAACCCAATCGTTGTGTTAATCGCTCGGTCGAATGCCATGAGTTTGACAGGAATTAAGCCTTGGTCATGATAAAGCGCTAAGTAAGCATCGTAGGCAGCACTGTGTGGGGAAGTATTGTACCAGGCTTGAGCGGGTTTCACCCAGAGCGTGTCCGGTGGCACGGGGCCATCCAAGCTCAATCCAGGACGGTTGTGGCGTTCTTGCTCTAACCAGGGAATCAGCCAATCCTGTTCTTCGCGACCT
This sequence comes from Chroococcales cyanobacterium, assembly GCA_036703075.1. Classification (GTDB taxonomy): domain Bacteria; phylum Cyanobacteriota; class Cyanobacteriia; order Cyanobacteriales; family Coleofasciculaceae; genus DATNPC01. The sequence continues at coordinate 4,686 of DATNPT010000624.1, read as the reverse complement.
AGTTGTCCTTGCTCGCCACTGTGCGGATTTAAGCCAGAAATGGCAATATTGGGAGTTTCCAACCCAAAATCAACTCGCAAACACTCAACTAACAAATCAAGTTTGGTGGTCATCAGCTTAGGTGTGAGGGCATCGGCAACTTGACGGAGCGGGATGTGGGTAGTGGCCAGCAGTGTCCGCAGCAACCAACCACTGTGAGGGGAGCGTGCGACAAATAACATCCCAAATCTCTTTACCCCAGAATATTCGGCTAATACTTCGGTTTGTCCGGGATACTCATGTCCGGCTGCTTTCCATAGCGATTTTGCGATCGGTGCGGTGACAATGCCATCAAATTCACCAGCTAGAGTACCAGTAATTGCCTTGTCCAAATAGGCAAAACTTGCCTCCCCGCTTGCTGCATTACCAACACCGATCGCGATTTGACGCCGAATTGATGCGTCTAACTCAATGTCCAGAATGGATAACTCGCTGGGATCGACCAGCCGATCTCTCTGCTCTTGCACTGGTTGCCGCAGTTGGGTGTAGGTGTCGTGCAAAAGCGATCGCGTGCCAATTACCGTAAGCTCGCAATTTGCCGCAATCTCTAGGTCTGCTAAAGCTTTGAGCAGTACCTCTGGCCCAATTCCGGCTGGGTCTCCCAGAGTAATGGCTAAGCGGGGACGTTTGGGCGTGGAGTGGCTTTTTTTTGTAACAAAAGTTTTCTCGGTCTTCATTTTTTAGGTTTCTCCCTAAATTTGGATCGACTACCCCTAGACACTATGCCGTTGCTGGAACTCGATCGCCCTGCCGTAATAAAATACGCTCTATAGGTTTAGATGCTCTTAGCCGATCGTCTCCAGTGTTCGCGCCCAGCCTCAGACAGCTAGGTGTGAAGTGGTGATGAAAAGCTAATGTTATAGTTATCAAACTTTTTCGCGATCGTGCTGCGCGCACGCTCGGCAAACGCATTTAGGAGATGACTGGATGAATAGTGAGATTTTCAACGCCGCCGTATTATCCTCTACTCTGATTCTCGTGGGCTTGGGTTTAGGCTTTTTACTCCTGAAAATTCAGGGAGGTGAAGAGGAGCTTTAAGGCAGTGGAGGACTAAGGGCTAGGGACTGAGAACGATTTAAAGCAGGACACAGACGCCAAAAAAAACGATCTTGAGAGTTGGCTAGAAAAGCATGCTCGCTCCTCTACTGCTGAGTTTTTAGTCTCTAGCTCCTTCTTTTTAGAATTCTTCTCTGGGATCGTTCGGGCATTTCTGATAAGATTGTTTAGAAAGTTTAAGAAACCTTACTAAATTTTATAGATGAACTTGTTGGTCGTGGGTGCAACAGGCACCTTAGGAAGACAGGTGGTTCGTCGTGCTCTGGACGAAGGCCATCAAGTGCGCTGTTTTGTACGCAGCGCAAAGAAAGCAGCTTTTTTAAAAGAATGGGGAGCCGAAATCGTACAAGGCGATCTTACCGCTCCAGAAACTCTCAAGCCTGCTCTTGAAGGCATAACCGCTGTCATCGATGCGGCAACATCCCGACCAACCGACTCTCTCTCTATCAAACAGGTGGACTGGGAGGGCAAAGTTTCGCTGATTCAAGTGGCTGTTGCTGCTGGCGTCGAGCGGTTTGTGTTCTTCTCGATTTTAGGTGCCGAGAATTTCCCGAAAGTTCCGCTGATGGAAATCAAGCGGTGTACGGAACTATTTGTCGCCGAATCGGGATTGAACTACACAATTTTGCGACCTTGTGGGTTTATGCAAGGGCTAATCGGGCAGTATGCTATCCCGATTTTGGACGGACAGTCGATTTGGATTACCGGCGACTCCTCTCCAATTGCCTACATGGACACTCAAGACATTGCTAAATTTGCCGTTCGTGCGCTTGAAGTTCCGGAAACGGAAAATAGGACGTTTCCTGTTGTCGGCACTCGTGCTTGGGGAGCTTACGAAATTATTCGTTTATGCGAGCGTTTATCTGGGAAGAATTCTAAAATCGCTCGACTCTCCCTTGGTTTCCTGCGGGGAGTTCGCCAGGTTCTACGATTTTTTCAGTGGGGCTGGAATATTTCTGACCGGTTGGCATTTACTGAAGTCTTGGCAACCGGAAAACCGTTAGACGCTCCCATGGATGAAGTTTATGAGGTCTTCGGCATAGACCCTAAAGACACGACAACGTTAGAAGCCTACCTGCAAGAGTACTTCAGCCGGATTATGAAGAAACTCAAGGAGATAGAAGTCGAAACAAATAAAACCAAAAAGAAAGCCAAGAAAAAGACTCCGTTTAAAGCTTGAGGGGTATTTGGACAAAATGCAAGCGATTAAGATTTATCGCGATAAGATTAGTTGACAGGTAAAAATACTGGATTCCTACCCTAAGGCATCCCCGTCAAATGAGCTAGGAGCGATCGCTGAGTGTTAAGCTGATAAACATTTAAGTTGCTATCAGAGTTATCAGTTTTTTGTTAGCCAGTGGCAAAGTTAAAACGTCGGACTGTTGATGCCAATCAATCGGCTAGCCTAGCGAAGCTCTCTTCGACGTTAGACCCGTCACCTGCTGGCATAAAGCGGTCAACCTCTTCTTTCTTAAAGGTGTGATAGTCGATCGCTCTCGAATCCTTGGGTCTGTAGCTTGTTGTTACAGCAAACCCTTGAAAGGGAAGTGCCAGGAAAGGTTACCTTTGAAAATCGCACCGCAGCGCTAATTGTTCCTCCAATAGTTGACTACAACACGGACTGGTGAGCATACCCAAAGCAGGCATCATCTACAACGATCTCAAACCCGTAGCTTGTCGGGTTGCCATGGAGTTGCAAGACAAACTGAGTGCTTCGGGTTGGGAAGTCGTGATGACTACCGGCGTTGGAGGAATGCTCGGCTACTCTCGTCCTGACTCTCCGATTTGTCATACTCCGATCGACAAGCTGGCACCGCCCGGTTTCGATGAGAAAATGAGCTTTGTGCTCGTCCTAGGAGGAGATGGCACAGTCCTTGCTGCTGCTCGTCAAGTCGCTCCTTATGGTATCCCGTTACTGGCTATCAATACGGGTCATATGGGCTTTCTGACGGAAAGTTATTTGAACGAGCTACCTTATGCCTTAGAGCACCTACTGGCCGGAGAATACGAACTTGAAGAGCGGGCAATGCTAACCGTTCGGGTGCTTCGGAAAGATAACCTGTGGTGGGAGGCACTGTGTTTAAACGAAATGGTGCTGCACCGGGAGCCGTTAACCTGTATGTGCCATTTTGAAGTACAGGTGGGACATCACGCGGTAGTGGATATTGCAGCAGATGGCGTTATTCTCTCAACACCAACGGGATCAACGGCTTATTCACTAAGTGCTGGAGGAGCTGTGGTAACACCAGGAGTTCCCGTGCTACAACTGGTACCGATTTGTCCTCATTCCTTAGCCTCTAGGGCATTGGTTTTTGCAGATAGCGAACCCGTCACGATTTTTCCTGCCACTCCTAATCAGCTAATTCTAGTAGTTGATGGCAATGCTGGATGCTATGTTTTGCCAGACGATCGCGTCCAGAGCGAGCGCTCGCCCTACACTGCTCGATTTATCCGCTTACAACGCCCAGAGTTTTTCCGAATTTTACGAGAAAAGCTGGGTTGGGGCTTGCCTCACATCGCCAAACCGACTTCGGTTGAACTGCCATAACTGGTTAGCGATCGTGTCTCTAGAAATCGGTAGCATGGTTTGGGAAGCTCTATTGTTCACATGAGAAATTCAGGCTACAGGGCAGTGAGTGTCAGCAAGCAGCGTTTTAGCCTGATTCAGGTCTAAAAGAGGCACTAATGGAAAAAGAACTGATACAAGTCGCGATCAACCGCGCCTACTCCTCCCTGGAGCCATCCACCTACAGGTCATTGGAAAAAAGCCAAACTCTAATCGCTCGTATCCCTGACTGCTGGTACATCGGTATATTTACCCCGAAAGTCGAGGTGTACCAGAAACTAGTCGAGCAACTCGAACCACTGACGCGATCTCTGACTCAAGTGATGGGAAACTTCCGAGTTGGTGTTTGCCTCCAATCTGACCCAATTCCACCAGGAGGCAGTGGTTCCGGTACGATTTCAAATCGATTTTTGATCGATACGACTTGGTACTATCAAGTGACCAACGAGCGTCATCCTTATTGGTGCGAAGTCGCACCGGAGCATTTACTCAAACCATTATCTTGAAGCAGCATCGGTAGGGGCTTTCGCATGGAAGAAGCCTTACTCCCGTCCAATCCATCATCGCGCCAGAATTTGGGCATCTAAGGTTTTGCGAATGCGATCGCGCGTTTCTTCTAGATGAGCTTTGGTGTAAGTGTCCATCTGCCCACCCCGCTTTCTAATGGCACTACCGAGGCTGCCTTGCAACTCGCGTAAGCGATACCAAGCTAGGGTTCGAGCATCTTCAGGCACCGAGACATTCCGTAACACCATTCTGGTTAACCGGTTCAGGTAGTCCCGTTGCAACGAGCGGCGGATGCTAGAAATATTGGCGGATTTGTCGTCTGGCTGCACCACCTCAGTCCAGATACTCTTTTCCAACGTCAAAAATAGCTCTGGCAAGGTTAATGCCTGCTTGGGACCGCTTTTAAATTCAATATCTCGCAAACGGCTCAAGCGATCGCTAGAGAGCAAGTCTCCCAAAACCAGACTCTGCAAAAAGAAAATACTATCGTGAATTGGATAATCCAATCGCTCCACTGG
>DATNPT010000598.1:0-4771 GCA_036703075.1 Chroococcales cyanobacterium | reverse complement strand
GCATAACTCCGACCGCGCCAGCGAGTTGGTCGTTGAGTGGCAGACAAGAAAATTCGCAGGACAGCTAACGGGTCTGCCAAGGGCGAGAGCCAAAATAGCCAGGAAGACGCGGAGGCTTGAGTGCGATCGTAAGAGGGCGCGATCGCAAATAGTAAGGCAAAGCGAATCAACAGCAAGAACACATTCAGTCCAGCAGCTGCCATGACGGATGGCGAGATAATTCCCAGCCCTAGGTAAGTTAGGAACAGTAGGGATGCTGGTAGGGGAAGACCCTGGACGCTCAACAGCAACCAGACATCGCTCCATAGCTGACCGGCAGAAGAAGCATCTTTCAGGTCAAGGCTGCGCCCCCACTCGTTCCAAGTTTCAGATGCACCCTCATACATCCGTACCTTCACAACCTTTGCCCCATCGAGAAACCCGACTTTAAACCCTCGCGTAGCGGCATGACGAGCGAGAGTGACATCATCGCAAAACGAACTCCCTGCACTCGTATACCCATCCAACTGGGTCAACACCTCGCGACGGCACAAGAAACACTGCCCGTTAGCCATGACCCGTTCCGGCGACTCGCTAGTAATACCCGTGGGTCCAAATCGATAGACCAACGTAATCAATAACGCTGGTTGCAGCCACCACTCCCCTGGGTACTTCAGGATAAATTGAGGTGACAGGGAAACCAAGTCGAACTTTTCGGCTTGGGCTGCTTCGATCAAACCCGCGACTAATCCAGGCTGGGGTTGGGTATCTGCATCCATTCCCAAAATCCACTCGCTGTGAGGAGAACTGTGCAAATACCCGGTGTGTAACGCCCAAGGACGACCTACCCAACCCGGAGGTAGGGGGTCATCGGTAATCAGGCGAAAACGGGGGTCTTTTTCCTGGGCAGTTTTGACCAGTTCGGGTGTGCCATCGGTCGAGCGACTATCGACAACGACGATCTCTCGAACTTCGTAACTTTGATGGCTTAACCCCACCAGACAGGGCGTCAGACGAGCCCGCTCGTTGAGCGTGGGAACGACCACACTCACTGCCCCTAGTTGTTCGGGTGTAGTCACTTGGGGCAGGAGGGGTAGACGACGCCCCGGTCCTTTCATCAAGCGGGAGAGAAGGAGAAAAGCGGCTGGGAGCTGGATGAGTAACAGCGATACTGCTAGGACGTTAGCCGTCAGTAGTGAAACTTGCGCTGTTGAGCCGCTTGATACAGTAGCAAACCAACTCACTTCGGCATAACTCCCACAGGAGCCACTGGCATAGAAGCCGCCGAACTTTGGGCAGTGCGATCGCTTTTGGCTTGCTCTGGTGCTGCTGGTGTCGTGGATGTCATCCACCATAAAATCAACGCTGGCGCAACACCCAATATGAGACCTAACCCGACAGGAATCAAAATTCCTGAACCAATGCTCATGATTGCGGCAAAAGCAAAGTTACTCAGGTAAACTGCCAAGGGTAATCCCAGTTGTTTTCTCTGTAAGGCGACAGGTACCTTTTTCCAAAACAAGGCGGCTACGGTCATGAATAAGGCACCCGTTCCTAGCCAACCCGCAAAGTTTTGGTAGGGCATGCCAAAGAAAGCTCCTGGCTTACCCCAGAACCAGAACGGAGCTGCTGTTTGACTCATGGCTGGGTCAAGCACAAAGTCCCAAGACGTCAGGAGAATTGCGCCTAATACGATCGCTCCGATATGGCGCAGGACGCCAAGTTTTTTCCCTGGTTCAACAGTGGCTTCTAACCCAGAACGAGCGATGAGATAAGAGACAAATCCCAAGTAAAACCAGGAAAGAGGAATCGTGAATGGCACCAGACCAGCAATTTTATAGCCTAAGCCATTCAAGTAGCTATACTCCCCAAAAGGAAAGCCAGTACTCGTTCCGAGCAATTCACTGCTCAAAGACAGGCAGACAGCAGGCAACATGAATGTCAACCAATGCCACAGTCCTAGGGTTCGGTAAGCATAAATAGCTACAGCTGCTGCACCTAAAAGAATGTAGACAACTCCACCCCCAGACATTGACCACTGAAACACAGTCTCTCCCATCGTCGATAAGCCTTCGATGAGTTCTGGGTGAGGTAAGACGATCAGTAGACCCGCTAGTCCAAAGGCCATTGCCACAATATGGCCAATGAGAAAATAACCCTCAAGTTTGACAAGTTGCCTCATTAAAAATACTCCTAACACGGTTGAAACCCCGAAACGCTTTGCCTCAAAGACGCCACGTCCGGTGAGAAGGCGGCAAGAAAACTTTTACCAGCAGAAGGTTTGTTGTTTTATAGTTTACAAATGTTTATGAACAATTCCTCGGTTCACAGCCAAGATCGTTTTTTACAGTGGCCAGTGGTCAGTGAGCAGTTTTTTGTACAACCGCCCTCGGAGGTATGAGTTCCCCACTTGCTTGGGTGGAAGGTATGAAAAATTGGTTCAATCCCCGGTCATGACCCTTCTGCCCTCTGCCTCCCGCCTTCTGCCTTTCTTGGTCAAGCGATCGCGCCAAACTTAGCTATTTGATCTGTGAGATATTAACACTACTTATCGATTGAATGCATCCAGACTTGGCAATTAGTATCGGTTCAATCCAACGCCGCATCCGTCCCAGCCAGGGGTAGACCCGTAGCAAGACCGAGCTAGCCTAGCCGTTGCACAACTATACAAAAACTACAAAAGCTATCTAGATTAGTAAAGTAGCCGTGGGGTTCAACAGTGGAATAGTGGGAAAATCGTTAATATATTGGCAGTAACCTTAGGAAAAGCAACCAGCAAGTTTCAAGATCGATCCTGTTGGTCGCCTCTGCTGCTATCCACTGTCAGCTTCATGGCATCTGTACCTAAAATGACTTCACCTCTCTCGGACAACGCGAAGAATGCGATCCGCCCCATTCAGTACCGCGACTTGGAGGCAATCGAACAGATTGCAAAGGAAGCAACTGATGCGGATGGCAACAGTGGCTCGGATAACTTCATCCCGAAGTTACAGCAGGTTCGACGCTGGTATGGCCTACTGAAATTTTTAAGTTGGTTCCCGAACCCCAAGCAGTACGCCTTTTGCGTGTATGTGGCGGAATCGTTCCAACAAATTCGCGGATTCATCAAAATTTCTCCCTTTAATCGCACCCGCAGTACTTGGCGAGTGGATCGGGTATTAGTCGATCCCAACGCCCCTAGCCAAGGCAACACGTCTGCTCCCCTCGATGCTGGCTCGACGCTATTGCGCTACTGCTTCGAGACAGTTTGGGAAGCACGCACCTGGTTATTGGAAGTTAATATCCATCACAAATCGACATTGGCGCTTTATCGGCAAAATGGATTTCAGCCTTTAGCTCAACTGACGTATTGGGCAATCGCACCAGAACTGCTCGAAGAACTCGCCGCGCACGAGCCAGATTTACCCAATCTGCTGCCCGTGAGTAATGCTGATGCTCAGCTTCTCTACAAATTGGATACAGAGTCAATGCCGCCTATCGTGCGACAGGTTTTTGACCGTCACATCCAAGACTTTAAAACAGGCTTCCTGAACGCATTTCTCTCCCAACTTCAGCAGTGGTTCACTCAGACTGAAGTCGTGAGTGGCTACGTCTTTGAACCGCAGCGGAAAGCCGCTATTGGCTATTTTCAGATGCGACTGAGTCGGGATGGCTCTCGCTCACATGAAGCTGAGCTAACCGTCCACCCCGCTTATACCTGTTTGTATCCTGAGTTGCTCGCTCAGATGGCACGAGTAACGCAAGAGTTACCTCCACAGGCAATCTATCTGGCTTCCGCTGACTATCAACCCGAGCGGGAAGAGTATCTCGAAGAGATGGGAGCGGAACGGATCGAGCATACCTTGCTGATGTCTCGTTCCGTCTGGCACAAGCTGCGGGAAGCTAAGCCCGTTTCGTTGGAAGGGTTGCACTTGTCAGAGGTACTTCAAGGATTACAGCCAGCACGCACTCCGATCCCCAGTCGCATTGCCTGGTGGAAGTCTCTCTCTAAGAAGCATCAAGCACCGGGAAAGACGGATAAACCGGCATCGAGTTTAACGTCTTTAAATGCACTCACCAGAGAAGTCATACCCCCGATTGAGTCTCCAGAGGCAAAGAATTAAGACTGGAGGCTAGGGATTAGGGTCTAGATGCAAAGAATCTCGGCACTTGGGTTAGACGTGGGGAGTCGGCGCATTGGGGTAGCCGGATGTGATGGTACGGGTTTAATTGCAACTGGACTGACGACAATCGATCGCGCCTCTTTTGACCGGGATGTGGCTCAATTGCGAGAGATTGTCGAACAACGGCAAGTGCAGGTGTTAGTCGTGGGTTTGCCGTATTCAATGGATGGCACTCTAGGTTCACAGGCGCGAAAGGTGCAAAAGCTGGCTCAACGCTTAGCCGTCGTACTAGAGCTACCGTTGGAGTATGTCGATGAGCGGCTAACTTCGTTTGAGGCAGAAGAACAGATCAAAGCCGAAAATCGATCGCCTTCTCGCAACAAAGGACTGATTGACCGTAAAGCCGCTGCGATCATCCTGCAACAGTGGCTGGACGATCGTCGTTCTCAAAGTTCGCGCAATCTCCCATCCTAAGCACAGGTTGCGATCGCCTTTAAAGATTGTCAAGTTATGACGTTCAATCCTTTTACCGTCCAAACCATCAAAAGTATCGCCTTTCAACCCTAGGGGTCAAGGTGGTAACATGGAAAACTGCTGGAATATTACGAGTAAGCTTTATCAATGAGTCTGACGCAAGAGCGCAAACACGAAATTATTGATACCTACCAGGTTCATGACACCGACACGGG
>DATNPT010000617.1:0-4192 GCA_036703075.1 Chroococcales cyanobacterium | reverse complement strand
AAGTGCTCGATCGCACTGAGCGATCGCGTCTGTCGGTTTCCCCATCTGGTTGAGGCTGTAGCAGAGTCCCCAATGAGCTTTTGCCTCGTTAGGGTTGAGAGCGATCGCTTTTTGGTAGGTCGCGATCGCTTCCGAGTAACTCTCGGCTTCCCGTTGGCGATCGGCTTGACTCAAAAGTTCTTGGGCTTGTTTCCCTGGATCGGTGGATGCCGCAGGACTGACGGATGCCGCAGTAGTGTTGGAAGCCGTTTGAGTAGACGGATGAGGGGATACCAATCCCTTGACGATCCAAGCGGTTGCACCCAGTGCGACGAAGGCACCAACAATCTGCCAAGGCTTAATGCCGTATTGCTGGATGAATCCTTGTAAAACCGTCATTGGTGCAGAGGCATCTGAAGACTGGAGGCGCTGATTTTGACCAACGGCAACAGTAGGAACTGAACTCTTCGCCCCTGACCCAACTTCCGGCGAAACTGGAGGAGTGTTGTCGATCGCTCTGCCTCCTACCGGCAACGTCTGTCCGGTTGCGGTGGCTGGAGGGGGCGGTTCCTGGGCTTGGGGTTGGGCAGGAGTTGGAGGAATCGGTTGTAGTCCCGCGACTGGCAATGTCGGCCCTGTGGCAGTGGGTGGAGGTGACAGTTCCTGCCTCACAGGTGTACCCGAAGCATCTGGCAACGGCTGGGGAGGTGGCACAGACTCTAAGAGTTCTGCGGGTAAACTCCGCAGGGCGGTTAATGCTTCTCCTGCCGTCACATAGCGAGCGCGAAAGTCATAGCGCACCATCCTGTCGAGAAAAGCAACCAATTCGGGGGTAGCGTGTGGGGCTTGCTCGTGCCAGTTAATTTCTCCGGTGTGGGGATCTTCGCCAAGAAACCTTGGGTGAGTCCCGGTTAACGCTTGAATCCCAACAATTCCAACAGCATAAATATCACTGCTAAACCGAGGATTTCCACCTAACTGTTCCTTCGGCATATAGCCTTGGGTGCCGATGGAAATCGTCATGTTCGTCTGTCCCGTTCTGGGATTGAGCATCTGGGTTCCGACTTCCTTTACCGCCCCGAAGTCGATCAAGACAATTTTGCCGTCTTGGCGGCGACGGATGAGGTTAGAAGGCTTGATATCCCGGTGAATCACCTGCTTCTGATGGACAAATGCCAGAGCAGACAGCATATCTTGCAACAGAGAAATAACTTGCGGTTGCGGCCAAGGTTGACCAGATACTAACTCCTCCGTCAGGGGTTCCCCTTCAATTAATTCCTGAGCCAGATAAAATTCTTGATTGTCCTCAAAGTGGGCCAGTAGACGCGGAATTTGGTCGTGGTTGCCCAGTTCATAGAGAACTTTGGCTTCTGTATCGAACAGGCGTCTTGCCGTTTGTAGGCTCTGGGCGTCAATGACTTGGGGCTTGAGTAGCTTGACGACGCATCGAGGTTGACCGGGTAGGTGCAAATCCTGTGCAAGAAAGGTTTGACCAAAGCCCCCTTCTCCCAACTCACTGATAACTTTGTAGCGTCCGCCCAAGGGCTTATCTGGATTTGTCTGTTGAAATAGACGGATGAGATTTAATGCCATGACCCTTGTCCAGAGAGCGGTTGCTATTGTATTTTCTTACTGTTTTAACTGGTTTCAGTATTTTTAACACTATATTATTTTAGGATGCTGTCACAATGGGAACGGTTAAATCGAATCTTTCGCTATATTAACTGCCCTTTTTATTCCTCTGCATGAAGAATAAAATATGGTCTTAGTTTTACTAGATTTTTTTGCGGTCAAAGTTTTTCGGTACAGAATTAACACTTGCGAATATTCTCTTTTGAGAGTTACAAAAGAGAGAACCAAGATTTTAGATTATTCTGGCGAACGACCAGAGCGATCGTTAGATGGGCGTGCATCTTGCTAGGAGCAGGATACATCAGGATTTACCGCATCAAATTGCACTGTTCCGGATTGATTTGCCCAGTACAGGGGCGAGATTTTTGACGTTCAATTGACTGTCTAGGTTTCCTTGCCTACTCAGAGTAGAAAGGCTCAATCAAAACCTAAGGCAGTCCTGACAACGTGATGTTTACCTGGAAAAACAAAGCTGGAAGGCGTGTTATGTCGGCTGAGCCTATGTACGTTCAATTGATGTGGGAAGACCCAGAAACTGGCGAGTTACAGCAACCTCTTTTGACGGCACCGATCGCAATTGGTCGCGAAACCGATCAGATGCCGGAGCAGTTGGGAGGACAAACAGTCTCGCGTTTAGAGTTGGCAAATAAGGAAGTCTCTCGGTATCACGCCTTAATTACGGTGGTGAACCAACAGATGTATATCACTGACCAAAGTACGAACGGGACGTTTTTAAATGGTCAGCCACTTCGCCCTGGCACTCAACCGTTGTCGAGCAGGGACACCTTAAGAATTGGTTCCTACAAAATGACAGCCAGCTTAATCCGAAATAACGATATCAACGCTACACAACAAAACCGTACCAGCGCCAGCACGAACTTAACCGGGCAGGCTAACGCAGTGCAAAAGAATATGCTGATGGTTTGGTTAATTGGTGGATTGGTGCTGCTGTTGATGGGTGTTGGCGCTTGGGTTGTGGTGAGTTCGCTTTTGGAGCGATCCCGTCCTCGCGTGCCAGTAACGCCAAGCTCAAAGAGTGGCACATTATTACTCTCTCCTGACAAGAGCGCTGCTAACGTTACCCCTCAGTTACAGCAAGGATAACGTGTGGGCTTGTCTTCCCCTAGTAGAGGTGGAGGATTCTTATACCATTTCGCTTTTGATGCGCTACACATCTACCCCCTAGCCCTCCTTAATCAGGGGGGAACAAGAAAAGTACCTGTAGCAAGCATTTAGTGAATTGGTATTACACCAAAAGTGAGTTCCTGACCAACTGTTCACTGTTAATGCGATCGCTTCCTCTCAAGTAATAACCCATGGCTAATCGTAGCGATTTTAGATTTTGGATTTTGGATTTTGGATTAGGTAGAAGCTATTGGGCTACTTGGCAACGACGTAGGACGCGGCTATTACATTTCCTCCAGCAACCTTGGACGCTGGTGTTGCTGAGTATTCTCACCGTACTGCTAATCTTAATGCCGCTCCCCAGTCGGGCAGATACTCCGGCGAACGGCACGGACAAAGCTCCTGTCGTGGTGGATGGGAAAGTCTTATTTGAGGTGGGCAAATTCGGCAACTTTTCGGCTACTGTTAGAGCCGATCGCATTAACACAGCTCTGGAAAAAGAACTCCAATCGCCTAAACCTGTCAAGCTGGAAAAAGTCCCAAGCAATAAGCAGACGAGCATTCGCTCATCCATGACAGGTCGCACTCTCTTGACTTTATCTCAGGATGATGTTGCCCCCGATCTCAGTCTTGACGATCAAGCAACGGACTGGCAGGAAGCGATCGACTATGCCCTACAGGTGGGCAAGCAAGAACGCACCCTAGCCTATCAACGTCAGGCGCTACTTGTCGCCATTGTGGTGCTGCTGGTAGCGTTGGTGCTTCACTTCGTTCTCGCGTTTGGGAGTCAAGCGGGCCTGCGCTTGCTCGATCGCTGGTTGAACCCCACCGCGTCCCCCTTCCAACCCCAGGGACACCCAGCTAAATTATTTCTGCGCGTCGCCCGACTGGGTTTGGAAATAGGCTTGTGGACTGCCGTTGCCTTCTATATCACTGATCTATTTCCCCAAACCCGGAGCTGGCGTTATCAGCTATTCCACATCCTCAATTACCCGGTCATTAGTCTAGGGGATACTAAATACTCGGCTCTCCAACTGCTGCTCTTGCCTGCGCTGACTGCGGTGCTGTGGTTTGCGGTGAGCGGACTCACCCAGCTACTCAAAACCTACGTTCTAAGGAGGACTGGAGCCGAACCCAGAGTGCAGGATTTGGTTGCCGTTGTCGCGCAGTACGTCTTCACCTTCCTGGGTCTGATTGTACTGCTGCAAATCTGGGGACTGGACGTAAGTTCTCTCGCCATTATCGCGAGCGTTTTGGGTGTGGGTATTGGCTTTGGCGTGCAGAACATTGCCAACAACCTGATCAGCGGCTTGATTATCACGTTTGAGCGACCGATTCAGGTGGGGGATTTTGTCAAAGTGGGCGATTTGCTAGGAACGGTTAAACGCATTGGTGCGCGTAGTACGGAGATTCATACCCTCGACCAAGTCTCGATTATCGTCCCCAACTCGCGCTT
>DATNPT010000616.1:0-6141 GCA_036703075.1 Chroococcales cyanobacterium | reverse complement strand
CTAGGAGTTGTAGGAGAATCTAGAAGAAGGAACGAGAATTCAACCACGACATATAATAGGCGTGGAATTGGGAATATTTCTCCCTCAATCGCTCTTGGACGCGGTCAAGATTCACCATGAAGCTACGCTCGTTTTTTTATGTCCTAGCGGCAGGTGCCGTTGTGCTGCTGTCGATCGCAGTCGCTGGCTTTTTCTGGTTAACCTCCCAAAGCCCTCTGAATTTGCTCAAAGGGGGGGCAGTGGCAAACCCCAGTACAGCAATTTTTGTGCCGAAACAGGCACCAGTCATGGTGTCGCTGCTAGTTAATCCAGACCGATTAGAAGCATTTCGGCAACTAGTCGCTAGGCCCATCAATCGACGGCAATCGCGTGCTGAACTCAACAAACTGGAAGAGAGCTTACTGACTAATACGGGCCTCAACTACCAACGAGATGTCCAGCCTTGGTTGGGGGATGAAATTACTCTAGCCGTCACCTCCTTAGACTTTGACCGCAACCAGGCAAACGCGGCCCAACCGGGTTACTTGCTTGCCCTTACCACCAAAGACGCTCAACGAGCGCGTGATTTTTTACAGCTGTTTTATTCCAAGCAAGCGGCGACGGGTACCCAGGAGCTAGTCTTTGAAAAGTACAAGGGTGTCAATCTAATTTACAAGCGTCCCCCAAGTGGACTCAAGGCATTGCTCGGCAGCACTCGTCAGAACCAGAACTACGAAACGTGGACGAGTGCCGTGGTTGGCGATCGCTTCGTATTATTTGCCAACCATCCCAAGGTGTTGCGAGATGCGATCAACAACGTCCAAGTTGAGAGCCTGAACTTGGCGAGCGATCGCGAATATCAGCAAATGTTGGACAGCCTCGCCCAACCTCGCCTCGGTCTGAGCTTCGTGAATCTTCCCGCTTTATCTGCCTGGATTTCTAATCAATCCATACCCGTGCAAGAGTCGTTTAAAGGCTCGGAAACTTTAGCGTTTGCCCTCTCCTTGAACCGCCAAGGGTTGCTTGCCCAAACGGCCTTACTAGGCGCAGACTCTAACGACGACAGTATAGACCCCGTTCTCTCTAAGCCAGTAGATGCTTTGCAGTACATTCCGGCGGAGAGTGCTTTGGCAATTGCGGGTACCGATCTCAACCAACTTTGGCACCAGCTCTCTACCGGCGTTGCCAGTGAACAAACGCTGAAATCTCTCCTGAACCAAGCCGTCGCTAATTTGCAGTCGCGCTGGGATATCCAGCTTCCAGAAGAGATCTTTAAGTGGGTACAAGGAGAGTATGCTCTGGCTCTATTGCCTCGTCCCGATAAAACCGATCCAGATTGGATTTTTGTCGCCGAAAAAACTGATCGAGCAACGGTTCAGGAGTCAATCGAGCATCTAGACGATATTGCCAGAGAACGGGGACTCAGCGTAGGACTTCTGCCTCTGGGCGATCGCACCATTACAGCTTGGACTAAGTTAGCGACCTCTACTTCTACGGTTGCAGGTCGAGATAACCCATTGATGCGGTTGGAGGCGCAAGCTGAGGGAGTCCATGCCGCGATCGGGAATTATGAGATTTTCACCAGTTCGATCGAGGCGATGAATCAAGCCCTCAAGGGGCTGGAGAATTCTCTGCTCAAAAGTGACAAATTCAAAGAGGCGATCGCGCCTTTGCCCGATCGCAATGATGGCTATTTATATCTCGACTGGACTAAGAGTGAGGCGTTCATCAATCGCCAGCTACCACTGGTTCGAGTAGCTCAACTAGTGGGAAAACCAGTGTTCGACCATTTGCGATCGCTGAGTGTTAGCAGCTATGGTATCGACAAAGGCATCCAACGCAGCCAGCTCTTTTTCCGCCTGGGCAATACAAACCAGTCATAATGGAGGCTCTAGCTCAAGGCTTACTTTCCCCGTTAGATGACGCAAACGAGCCACACTCGGTACTCTGGCTAGAAGGTTAACAAATGTAAAACCGACACGTCATCCAAGTCAAGATAGGACTTCATGGAACCCATAAAAAGACCGAGAGTAAAAATTTGTTGTATTAGCAGTGTCGAAGAAGCATGGTTGGCGATTAATTACGGAGCTTCCGCATTAGGTCTAGTCTCGGAGATGCCTAGCGGTCCCGGCGTCATTTCTGAAGGTACGATCGCTCAAGTTGCTTCAATAGTACCGCCTACCGTATCTTCGGTTTTGCTCACCAGTAAAGTCGATACCTTAGGGATTATCGCGCAGCAACGGCGTCTCGGTGTCAATACGATTCAGATTTGCGATCGCCTACAATTTGGCACTCATGAGGATTTGCGTCAGGCATTGCCCGGAATTTCCATTATTCAAGCAATTCACGTTACAGGAGAGGAATCCATCGAAGAGGCAGTTGCGATCGCACCTCACGTTCATGGGCTGTTACTGGATTCTGGCACTCGGTCTTTGGAGATAAAAAAACTCGGCGGTACCGGACGCATTCATGATTGGGTCATTAGTAGACGTATTCGAGAGTTAGTGGATGTCCCTGTTTTCCTGGCAGGAGGACTGAATTCCGATAACGTTGTTGAAGCCATTCGGCAGGTTAGTCCATTTGGTGTGGATGTTTGCAGCGGCATTCGCACTAACGGTCAATTGGATGAGGTAAAGCTATCGAGATTCTTCCAAGAAGTTTCAGCGAGCTTGTAAGGTGGGTATTGCCTAAAATTCTCTGTTCAATGAGATTACGAGATTGCAGGTAGGCAATCCCCATCTGTTTAAATTTTTCTACAGAAGCAATACGAGCAAGACAAGACCCGGAGCATAGGCGATCGCATCTTATCCGTAAAAGCGATCGCTTCCTCCGCAAATTTCCTCCTAAATTTTTATCTGAGCTGCATAAGATGCATTAGCTCCAGAGATAGATACAGGCAGCACCAGATCGCAAAAGAAGGAATGTCTTCTTTTAAATGGTCGTTCGCGAAACTTTTCGTGAATTTCTGTCCTTACTGCAATTTAGGAACAACTGCATCATGGCAAGATATCGTGGAACCTCCAGAAACAATTTCTACAATTACCAAGGTTCTGAAGCGCTGTATGCCTCAGGTTTGCGGGGCAACGATACCATATTCGGGAATACCAACAACGATACTCTTGACGGAGGTAGCGGCAAAGACTATTTAAACGGATTTACTGGCAACGATTTTCTCTATGGCGGCTTAGGAGCTGACACCCTATTGGGTGGCGAAGGTAACGACTATCTTGACGACGGTACTTCGGTTAATGATGTCAGCGATGACTATCTCGACGGTGGCACTGGGAACGATACTCTAGTCGGCGGATATGGTTTTGACACGTTGGTTGGTGGTGATGGAGATGACGTTCTCTACATCAGCGATGGTGTTACGAATGACTATCTCGATGGTGGCAATGGTAATGACAACCTGGTAGCTAATGGCGGGGATGATACTCTGATTGGGGGTGACGGAAACGACGCTCTCTATGCTTTGGCAGGTAACGATTTCCTGTACGGTGGCTTAGGAGCTGACACCCTGTCTGGTGGTGATGGCAATGACTATCTTGACGACGGTACCTCGGCTAATTCTGATGTCAGTGATGACTATCTTGACGGGGGCACTGGAAACGATACTCTAGTCGGCGGATTTGGCTTTGACACGTTGTTTGGTGGTGATGGGGATGACGTTCTCTACATCAGCGACGGTGTGACTAATGATTATCTTGATGGTGGTAGTGGTAATGACTACCTGGCAGCCAATGGTGGGGATGATACCTTAATCGGTGGTCAAGGAGATGA
The DNA here is from genome assembly GCA_036703075.1 of Chroococcales cyanobacterium. Lineage (GTDB taxonomy): Bacteria > Cyanobacteriota > Cyanobacteriia > Cyanobacteriales > Coleofasciculaceae > DATNPC01. The sequence goes on along the minus strand of DATNPT010000616.1, from coordinate 2,382 downwards.
TGCCCTATATGGTCTTGGAGGAAACGATCTGTTATTAGGGAGTTCAGGAAACGACGTCCTTGTTGGAGGAGATGGTAATGACCGCCTGGATGGTTATGCCACTAGTGGCACGGAATATGATGTTCTAACCGGTGGAGCGGGAGCTGACACGTTTGTGCTGGGTGGCTCGTGGGGTGTTTCCTATCTAGGTTCTGGCTACGCCACGATTACAGACTGGAATGGAGCGCAAGATTTACTGGAAATCCGGGGTAATTTAGGGACTGATTACGGTGAATACTTCCTTCAAACAGGTAATTTTGGTATTGGTAGTTCGGCTAACGATACTGGGATTTACGTTAGAAACCTTAATGGGAATGACTTAATTGCTGTTGTGCAAGATTCGACCAACTTCAGTACCAGTAACTTTGTCTCCGTTTAGATTTGGTAATTTAACCGTCGGAAGACAAATGCTACTCGTATTGTGAACGTAAATTCTCTTGTGAAATGCCCTCCTCATTCAAAACAGAGGGCATTTTTATCGCGTGTTGGCTCCTGGAGCAATAAGGGACTCCATACCTTTGCAATCCCAGAGAAATTTAAACTTAACTCAAGACGGCTGGTACTCGTAGTTCTGAGTCTTGGAACAAAGGAGTGCTCAAGTAGCGTTCTCCAAAACTCGGCTGAACCATGACAATCAGCCGTCCTTCATTTTCAGGGCGTTTGCCAACTTGAATGGCGGCCCACAGGGCGGCCCCAGAGGAAATGCCGGAGAGTAGACCTTCTTCATGAGCCAAACGCCTGCTATAGGCGATCGCATCATCATCTGTGACGGCAATGACCTCATCAATTAGCGCTACGTTGAGGACTTTTGGCACGAAACCCGCACCAATACCCTGGATTTTATGAGGTCCCGGACGCCCTCCGGAAAGAACGGGGCTGCTCGTTGGTTCGACGGCGATCGCTTGGAAACTAGGTTTGCGTTGTTTGATAACTTCGCTAACACCAGTAATTGTGCCACCTGTTCCTACACCCGCTACTAAAATGTCTACCTGACCTTCCGTATCCTCCCAAATTTCTTGAGCCGTTGTTTCCCGATGAATTTGTGGATTAGCTGGGTTGTCAAATTGCTGCAACATGTAGGCATCGGGAGTCGTTTCAACAATCTCCTGCGCTCGGCGAATACAGCCGCTCATGCCTTGGATTCCCGCTGTTAGTTCCAACTGAGCCCCGTAAGCCCGCAACATGGATCGTCGCTCGGTGCTCATAGTGTCTGGCATCGTCAAAATCAGCCGGTAGCCCTTAGCAGCGGCTGCCATCGCTAAAGCAATGCCAGTATTTCCCGAAGTCGGCTCTACTAAGACTGTTTTTCCTGGAGTAATCAGGCCTGCTTGTTCCGCTGCCTCGATCATGCTGATACCGATACGGTCTTTGACGGAGGAGGATGGATTCATGCCCTCCAGTTTCACAACGATCCGAGCTAAGCAGCCTTCTGCTTGGGGAATGCGGTTTAACTGTACTAAAGGTGTTCTACCAATAAGTTCTGTAATGTTTTGAGCAATTCGCATGAGTTGTTAATGGTTAGTGGTTGGTGGTTAGTGGTTAGTTGCGAACAGCCAACCACTAACTAACGATCAGATGTAATACATGATATTTAGTTGGCGTCTGGCATCTCGCTTCTCCGCTAAGTCTTGAAGAGTGTAACTCCGCAAAACATCGTTGGCGCGAGCGTGAACTTCCTGCCAAATTTCTGCAACTACCGCACTTTCTACTGTTTTCGCTGGGGTATCGTCTTTAGAAGCTTTCGAGTCTGAACCCTCTAGACAACAGATCACGTCTAAAAGGGTAATTTCCCAAGGTTCCCGACCCAGAATATAGCCTCCCTTGGCTCCCCGTTGGCTACGAACTAAACCTCCTCGTCTCAATGTTGCCAGCAGTTGTTCCAGATATCGGTCAGGAATATCTTGTTGAGCTGCGATCTGTCGGATTTGCAGCGGTTCTCCGTCGTTGTGATGACTCGTTAACTCCAACAGAGCTAGAAGTGCATACTCTGTCTTACAGGAAAGTTCCACAGGTGCAACCGTATGAAGGACTACCTTTCCCAGTATACTCCGGTTCACCACCGGTGTTTGTAGTTTTAGGGATTGTATAGATAAAAAAGCCCCGCTCCTAGCGAGGCTAAACGGTTATATTTTGTTCTAAAGTAATTAGCTAATTGCTTTAGAAGGTGAAGGTGGTTCTGAGAGTACCAATGATGGCGTCATCGTTGTTATCATTCTGACCGGGAGCAGTTACCCAGATGACACCTGGAGTAACCGAGATATTATCGGTCAGCTTGTACTTGTAGAAGCCTTCAAAGTGCCAAACATTATCGCGAGAGAAATCGCCGCTCTGGTTCCGAATGTT
>DATNPT010000597.1:0-5103 GCA_036703075.1 Chroococcales cyanobacterium | reverse complement strand
AAGTCAAATTGCAAGTCTTTGTTAATTGCTAGCAGATTGCTGCGAATACTCTGAAGAGTTGCAATGGCTTGTTCGTAAGACGCGATCGCTTCTTTAGTCTTCCCAGTTGCCTTCAACAATCGCCCCGCTTGCCATTGCCAGCGATAAGCACTATCCGGCGCATTCGCTTGTCCGGCTGCTAATTGGGCTTGTTGCATGAACTCCATCGCGGCTGGAGTTTGACCCGCTGATTGGTAAATCTGCCCTAAACTTCCCAGAGCAAAGGATTGGGCCCGCGTATCTCCTATCGTTCTCGCAACAGCTAGCGCTTGCGCTAGAAGAGTTGACGGTTGCAGGTTTGCAGATGGATTGGCACGTCCAACCTTTAATAGTTGTTCTGCCAGATTAATCAAGACATAGGCTTTATCCCGCGAGTCGGGTAGAGTTGCCACAAGTTCTAAAGCCTGTTCGCCGTTCCTGGCAATTGCCGTCCAGTCTGGTGAGGGGAGTTGCTCTAGTAGATGATTGAGATTCAGTAAGGTTTTGAGGCGAGCGATACCGCCCACGGCTTGAGTCTCCTGTAAACTCTCCTCAAATGCCGATCGCGCAGCACTCATTTCTCGTTCTGCCAACTCAATTAATCGAGTGTTTTCTCGATCGTCACCCTCAATTTTGGCAATACTGGCCTGATAGCGATACCGTTGGGAGCGGCTGATGTAGAGGTTGGCTAAATTATTCAGGGAACTGGCAATATACTCTGGAGCATTGAGCTGACGGGCAAGGGTTAAACTCGCTTGGTGAGATAAGAGTGCCTGTTCGTAGTCTCCAACAGTCCAATAGGCATTACCCAATGCGCCCAACGTTGCTGCTTGAGTTTGCAAGTCTGGGTTTTGCTTTGCAAGTTCTACGGTGAACTGCAAAATTTTCATCGCCCGTCGATTTTGACCTAAGTCGTTGTAAGCTTGGGCTTGCTCGGTTAACAGTTTTGGGACTTGGTGGCGTGAAGTCTCATCGTCTTGACGTTGGTAAATCTCGATCGCCTGCTGCCAATGTGCGATCGCTTCTGGAAGTTGTCCGATTTGGCGATAGGCGAGAGCTAAGTTACTATGAACGGCTGCTCGTTCCTTTGCCGATGGGGTTTGTGACAGTGCTTGGGAAAAAAATGCGATCGCTTCAGTAAAGTTTCCAGATTGGTAGGATGCAATCCCCTGTTGTACTAGTTGCACTTGAGCAGAGGACGCGATCGGTGGTATCTCTACAGCTACAGCTAAGCGATCGGTTTGCCCACTGAATCTGCTATGCAGGACAATGCATGCTATCAGGCTTGCCAAAAATACAAGCCCCCAACTAATTCGACGCCGCCAATACCTGACCATGGCTTCAACTCTAAAGCTGGCAATAACTGTATTGTATTGAAGCGCCTTAAGAGCAAATCACCATAGCGGTTATCTTTTGGATGAGGTACAGAATTCTGGCTTTTCGGGAATTGGGATAGGAAAGAAAGCTAGGTATACCTCACTGATACGAGAATCGCTAGATGCTCAAGTCAGTAATGGAAAACTATCAGAAAGATAGTTCTAGGAGGATTTACGAATGCTCCGTAGCTGCTCCAATTGCTGATTGCGCTCCTTGAGTTGCAGTGTTAGAGAATTGCAGACTAATTCGCACAGTTCAAAAATAAAGGGATTAGAGACTTGGTAGTAGACATTTGCTCCCTGAGGCTGGCGTGCGACAATCCCCGCCTGAGCTAATATTTTCAAGTGTTTGGAAACATTAGCCTGCCCTAAGTCTGTTGCTTCTACGATTTCGCTGACATTCTTTGGCTCTGTCTTCAGACAGCAGACAATCTGCAATCGGCTGGCTTCAGATAGAACTTTAAAGAAATCAGCGACCAGAGTTAAGGCAACTGGAGAGAGTTGAGAAGCTTCACAAGGAACACATTTCTCGGTTTCAACTGAGGTTTTGGTTAAGGAAGTTTGAGGCATAGAGTTTAGGGATAGCAAGGCAGCCTAATCTAAAAATAAGGTAGAAGGCAGAAAGCAGAAGGGATAAGAATTTTTATTCCAACGTCCGTGTACTCGCGTTCATGGCTGTCTAACTTAATTTTGGCTTTTAGTAAAATTATATAACTATTTGGTAATGACCAATCCTTCTCATTCCTGATTACCCATTACCTATTTCATCCCTGGCACTTCAGTCAGGGGACGAGTTTTCGTCTGTTCACGACTTCTCAGCTACCTTTAAAAATTTATTCAAGTCCAATAACTGTGGACTGTCTTGACCAACAATGAGTGGCAGCTTGCCATTCCACTTTTCTATAGCTTGTCTTTGCAGGAGTTCTGGAGTTAACGTTTCGCGCAGCACGCTTTGTGCCTCAGCTTCTCCCTTTGCTAAATTCACCCTAGCCTGTGCTTCTTTTAATGCCTTCTGGGCTAAATACTCTGCCCGCTTGGCTTCCTGTTCAGCAACCTGCTTTGCCTCTACCGCATTCCTAAATCGCTGTGAGAAGTGGACATGAACTAGAGAAAGATCGTCAACAGCAATGTGATAGCTAGTTAGTCGTGCCGTTAATGCTATATCTACTCCAGCTTTTACATTTCCTCGTTTGGTAACAATCTCTTCGGCCGTGTACTGAGCGACTACGGCCTTGAGGACTTCCTCAATTGCTGGGTTGATAATGCGATCGATCGCATCCTGTTCGTTGCCAATTTCTTGAAAAATAGCATTGGCTTCCTCGGGAATAATATGCCAGTTGAGAGCGATATCAATGAAAACATCCTGAAGGTCTTTTGAAGACGCCTCAGCCGCTATTTCCTGCTTTTGCACTCGCACGCTCAACTTTTGTACGGTATTAACGATGGGGATAATAAAGTGAAGTCCTTCTCCTAAAACTCTCTGTTGAACTTTTCCAAACTGCATCAATATACCCCGTTCCCCCGCGTTGACGATCGCAACAGGCGCGAAGACGATCGCTATCAGCAATATAATTAGAATTAGCCTAATAGCCTTGTAGAGAGGTTTCTTGGATTTCATGAGGGATATGCCGCTCTTTGGACTAGGGGAGTTCAGTCGTGTCTCGATTACCTACTATTTGTGTGAAAGCTGCCTTCTTGACCGGAGCTTCGCAGGAGCAATCCCGTCCGAGATTAACATCTGTTCAAACGCTCTTGATAGGCGAGTTTGAAAACGCTTTTGATGTTTTAGCTTTAAGAAAGGTCGCACGATTTCCGTGAGTTCGTGAGAGTCATCTCTATCATCAATTACTTGAATCGAACGCAGCGTATCCAGTTTCAATTCTTTTTCCACCATCATTTCGGAAATAGCGGCGGCAGCGACACCGCTTTCAATCACGGCTTTTACCATTTCACCACTGTTCAAAACTAAGATCGCGTTTAATTGAGTTGGCTCAATACCCCAGTTTTGCACGGCTTCCTCAAACCGTTGCTGCGTTCCCGAACCGGATTCTCGCATTACCCAATCCGTTGTATTAAGTTCCGTCAAGGAAATCGTTTCACGCTCAAACCAAGGATGAGATTTTCCCACGACAATAAGTAAGCGATCGCTTGCTACAACTTCTTGCTCTAGAGAACTCTGATGCGATGCTTTGACCTCTCCTTCTATCAAACCCAAATCGAACTGTCCCGTCGCCGTTCCTTCACAAATCGCGTCTGTATTCGCAAGAGTGCAGTGAACGGAGATACCCGGATATTGACGCTTAAACTGGCTGATTTTATCCGGTAACCAATAGTTACCAATAGTCAGACTCGAACCTATTTTCAACTCACCCCGTTGCAGATCGTTTAATTCTCGCAACGCTTGCTCGGTCACGGTCACTTGGTCGAGAATTTTCTGAGCTTCTACTTCTAGCAATTTCCCCGCCTCAGCCATCTCGATGTGGCGACCAATCCGATGGAACAGTTTTACTCCATATTGTTCCTCTAAGTTTTGGATCGCCGCACTGACCGCAGGCTGCGTAATGTAAAGCGCTTCTGCCGCACGGGTGAAATGTAAATGTTCTACGACGGCTAAAAAAATTCTTAACTGGTCGAGCGTCATTCCTGCCACGATAAGCTCCCGAAACTTAAGTATGCGAGTATAAGGACTTTAATAAAGGAAATTTATCAAACCAATAAATTATAGTATTCAATCGCTTTTGCTTATCAATTTAAAAAAAAAGAGTGTTTGACTGAGTTCGAGGACGAAACATAAAGTAAACGTAGTCTTCATGTACTGAACCCAACGCTATTGCAGCTTGAGTTTGCCATAGCAGCAATTTATGGAGCAATCTACCCAAAATGAGAGATTCACCCCATACATCAGTCATTCAGCTCAGGGCTTTCTTACCGACCTGGCAGCTGAGGCACAGCAAACAGGGATTTGCGCTAAAGCCATAGTTCTGTCCCTGATGCACTAGCAACAAAGCTCCATCCCAAGTACGCTCTGGGATTTGATCAGAAGTTCGCGCTTCCTTCTATAGGCTTTTATTAGATTACGCTTTACACTTTTGCACCGGAGTTGAGCAGAAAACGCGACGTAACGAGAAAACGAGAGATACACGCCTCAGCGAGTACGAAAGCCCGAAGCTCTCAACCTTACGTCAAACTCACGGCTATTTAGAACTTAAACGTTTAAATCGAGCGTCACCGTGACGGCAAGAGCACCTCAACAGAGCCACTCGCTCTATCAGCAGCTTGCCGCTAGCACACCAGTAAGCCACTCGCTCGACAGTGAAAGGAGATTATGAATGACCGTTGAAATCCAATCGAATCAGAGTATAAACGGCTTAAAGCGAGAATGCCTTTCCTACTCGGAAGTCATCGCTCAATCCATTAGCGTGATTGCACCTTCAACAGTACCCGCCGCCGTTTTAGGCTTGATATTCGCCTCTTCCGGGAATGGTACTTGGCTGAGTTTCCTAATTGGTATGACTGGGCTGGTGTTTGTGAGCCTCAACATCAACCAATTTGCCCGCCGTTCAGCGTCTCCGGGATCGCTGTACACGTACATCGTGAAAGGGCTTGGGCCGACAGCCGGTGTCCTCAGCGGCTGGAGTATGCTGCTGGCTTATTTGTTTACCGGCATGTCAACGTTGTGTGGGTTTGCCATCTTTGGTCAAACCTTCCT
>DATNPT010000594.1:0-3771 GCA_036703075.1 Chroococcales cyanobacterium | reverse complement strand
CAAGAAGAACAGGAACAGGCGATTGTTCGGGGTATTCTCCGTTACGATCAGCTCGCTCGTTATCGGCAATCTGTTAATCTCCAAGTCAAGCCGGACTGGAGTTACCAAGTACCGCTATCTTTATTTGATACTGAACCCAATCACTTATTATTTTATCTGCGTTTCTTAGAGCCGAAGTCTATTGCTTTGCCTGTCGTCGCTGTGCATTCTTCGACTCAGTCATATCTGACCCAAGCTGAATTAGAGACATTATTGTCGAAGTTACAATCTCCTCACCACCGCTTGTGGCAGAGTTTAACTTGGGAACAAGGAGCGATTATCCTGAGTTACCCTGAACTACTGGATTTACTCTATCAGTGGCAAACGCAGACACTAGAAACAATCTCGCTCTCAATTCGGATTAAAGAAGTATTGACATTGCTCACCACAAAAGCAGTGAATGCGGCACGATGGTTGCAGGGAGAAATGGATGAGGTGGCCGCTAGTCTAGGATTATTTTTTACTGTGCCTGTACCTGTATTCCGGACGATTCCTCAGTTTGAGGCAGCGATCGCACAATTAAAACAGCAGGGAATGGATATTCCCCTCCAAGCCGGTCGCACTTATCAAGACATCAACTTAGATGGGAGCATGTTACGCTTGTGTACTCTCACTTGGTCGAGTGCCTCTGGGCTTTCTTCCCCCAAATGGTCATTGTTGCTCATTCTTGGCACGCAGATGGGTGAACCATTACCCGATGAACTCAAGCTTCAAGTGAGCAATCTTTCCGGCATTCTACGGGAAGCGATATCCGAGCTTGACGACCAGTTTCTCTTTGCCTATGTCGAAGGAAATTGGAGTGAGAAGTTTGTGGTAACTATTGTGCCAAGCGATCGCTCTCCTCTGACGTTACCTCCGTATACCTTCGAGTCCGAGTCAGCCTTATGACACCTCGGTTTACGTTTAAGCTGAAGGTTTGGCATCAACCAGGGGATGAGTTTTGTTCCTTTCTGCTACTTTGGGATGCCGGAGGCAAGGACATCTATGTCAGCCTGAAATATTCAGAGGAACTGCAAAAACGGTATCGACGCTGGCAGAAGCTATACCTGGCGTCCTACGAATTGCGACCACCACAACCCCTGGGAAACAGTGGCGCGCTCAATCCTGGTTTTGGCGATCGTGGAAATGTTTTGCAGGAGGCAGAACAGGACTTAGTCAAAAGCTTCCAGCGTTGGTTGGGAGAGGGAGAGGTTCGGAAGATTCAAGAGAAAATCCGAGACGAGCTGAGCCATATTGCACAACACTCATCCGAGCAAGGAAGGGAGGCGGGAGAGAGAGTTGGTATTGATGTTTTTATATCTTGTAACTCGATTGAGCTAGCGCGACTACCCTGGGAAGCGTGGGAACTCGCTCCAGAACGAGCGCCGCTGGGCACAGTTCGCATTGCCCGAACCTTTGCTCATTCACCCGACATCTATCCTGTCAAAAAACCGCTACGTTACAGACGACCCCGGATTTTAGCGCTGATTGGTCATGACCCAGAACTTCCTTTGCACGAAGATTGGAAAACGCTACGCTCCTCTCTGAAATCTATTGCCGATATCTATCGGGTGCAATGGCAGCCAGACGACGGCATTGTCGAGATCAAAAACAAAATTGCCGCTGATATCTCCGATAATCGGGGTTGGGATGTCCTGTTTTTTGCTGGACACAGTGATGAAACCAGTACTGGTGGAAGACTCGCGATCGCATCTAATCTATCCCTGTCGATCGGCGAACTGGAAGACCACCTGATTGAAGCCAGGGAAAATGGCTTGCAACTTGCGGTTTTTAACTCCTGTAGCGGTCTACCCATTGCTACCAAGTTAGTGGAGTTGGGAATGCAAGTGGTGGTCATGCGAGAGCCAATTCCCCATAAGGCAGCACAGATTTTTCTCAAGCAGTTTTGTCAGCAGCTTGCCGAGCATCAGGATGTTCATGACGCATTACAACATGCCTGCTACCATCTCCAATCCGTTGAGAAATTTGCCCATCCCTCGGCTTATCTGATTCCTTCATTTTTTAGTCCTGCCAATGCAGCCCCGTTTCGCCTCGAACCGTCGAGATGGAGGCGCTGTACCCCACGAGGGTTGGCATTGGCTACCCTCGTACTGCTGAGCTTGATGACTCCGGTGCAAGATTGGTTGCTAGATAGGCGAGTTTTGATTCAAGCGATGTATCGCAATACCACCAATCAGTTACCGCGTGAGACACTACCCCCTGTCCGGTTAATTGCGATCGATCGCGAATCCATCAACCGGGCGACTGAAACAATGGATGGGTTTCAAGTGAAGCCGATGGATCGTCGATACTTAGCCAATCTGGTGACGCGGCTCTCGACGTTAGGTGTTAAGGTCATCGGTATCGATTATTTTCTCAACCAGCCAGAACCGAATACAGAGCAACTGGCGAAGTCCATCCAATCCGCCGTCAAACAGCAGCAAACCTGGTTTGTATTGGCCACGAGTGAACCAGATGGATTGAAGGTCGCTCCTGCCATTGCCAGTCCTAACTGGAGCTTGCAAGGAGATGTCAATTTTTACGGTTGGGATGTTGAATTACCGACAGATGCCACCTGCTCTGAGGTCTGCCCGTTCGCCTATTTGTTGGCTCTGGCTCATACTCTGAATGGGAAATCATCGCTAGTCGATCTGCCTCAACCCCAGTTGCAAAGCCATACCGATTTTCAGCAGGAATTGAGTCAGTATCTCAATCGAGGAGAAGAGCAACAAAATGCGATCGCTCTTTTGCAGCGAACCTATTCTCCCCTAGGACTGCGTTCGATTCTTGACTTCTCAATTCCTCCACAGCAAGCTTACGAACCTATGCTGGCCTGGCAGTTCCTGAATCATCCTTTACCCGATCTAAAATTCCAAGAACAGCTCCAGCAGCAAGTTGTCATCATTGCAACGGGGAAATACAGTAAGGCTGAGGATAATTTTCCCATGCCGCCAGCCATTTATTATTGGAAGCACTGGTGTCATTCCAGCCATAGTCGAGAACGCCAAAAACTCGGTTGTGCCGATATCTTTACAGGCGGTGAAACTCATGCTTATATGGTCTACCAATTGCTCTCGTCGCATCGGATTGCATTAATTCCTGATGTTTGGACAGTTGCTATTGCTGCTGTTTTGGGCAAGTGGGTGACCAGAAAGCTGCTACAAGAGCAGACCCGACTAAGAAAGCAACAAATCTTCGAGTTAGTAGGTGCAACTACGGTTTACGGATTAGTGGGATTACAACTTTATATTTCAGCTTCAGTTTCAATTCCCTGGTTTTTACCCTCCGTTATGTTATGGACTTATATTCTTTCCATCTTCCGAAAGAAATATTAAGGCTAGACATAGCGAGGTGCATTTTGTATTATTATGACTTCACAAAAAAGTAATTGATTGACTGACGCTGTAGCCTTTATCTAGCGTTGTCAGGAGACTGCCTAATTAAGCTGACGCCGAATCTCTTGCATCGGGGGTGCCTTGCCTATTGATAGGTTTGTCGAGGTTAGCGTAACTTTCCGTACTAACGCGATCTGAGGCAACGAAATCTGGGAAAGTTTTTTTGAGTGCAATCTACCCAAACTATTATCAAGGATACTCTACAGCCTTTCAGACGTTGGTTTTGGGATAGCGATCGCTTCTGGGTGTCATCCAAACATTTTCGGACCAAGTGGCAGTAGAACTGCATAACCTCCAAACACTCATACCTATGTATCGGAGTAAGCATACTTCAGGCAAATTTTGAAGGCTTACCTAG
>DATNPT010000593.1:0-4257 GCA_036703075.1 Chroococcales cyanobacterium | reverse complement strand
TTGCGGTGCCTGTCCGGATTTACTGACAGGTATTGACAAGGCAAAAACTTTATCTGTCGATGGCTGTGCGGCTCAGAAACTAGAGGACTGCAAGAAAGCGATCGGCTCAATGCAGTTAGCGCACCAGGTATAACTCTATTTTGGTAATGGGTAAGATCGTCTAGCACGGGTAGTGGCAGGTTGGGAATATGCGATCGCAGACCTATCAGGGTTGCCGAAACGAGAGTACTAGTGCAGTGTGGCGGAAATAACTATCCAGTGTAAAAAGCTTAAAAAGCTTACTGTACAAGCAATATTCCTGCTGCCCCTCTGGGGTGCTTCCTTGCCGGGACGCAGGTTCTAAGGCCCAGCACCCTCTCCCTCTGCCCTGGAACCTTTTGCCTTCTTGCACTAGCTTCGCTTCACGCCAGCTAATACTGTTTCTGGCACGACGGAAATTTCTTTTTTGGCAACACAACTGTTGAGCAAAGCATTGACCACTTCTTGCTCTCGATTGTTCTGGTCAGTTTCTACTTGCAACGTTGCGAAACTGGGTTGAGTTGCTTCATCTCTAAGTGCAGATGGACTGGATAGGGAAAGGTATACGCCTACCAACGCGATCGCAAATGCCCCCAGATTCAACAAACCCAACTGTTCTGAAAACAATGCCCAAGCTGCAACTCCAGCTACTATTGGCTCTAACAGCAGGAATAAAGCCACAAATTCTGATGACAACCGGTCGAGACTGTGTACGAGCATTGCCTGCCCCAGAATTTGACAAACACCCGCTAGAGCAATAACGGTTACCCATCCCTGCCAGGAGGTGGGAAACAGTTGACCTCCAGAAATCAGTACAATCGGCAACGATACTACCGTAGCGATCGCTGAACTCCAAAACAGAATCCTTGTAGTCCCTAACTGACTTTGGAGCCGTTCCAGTACCGACAGATAGACGCTGAAAGACATAGCAGCAATTAAAGCAGCAATATCTCCAAGAAATTTGCCACTCCCAATTTGACAATCATTCAATCCAATTGCAAAAATGGCAGCGATCGCAATGCCCATGCCCAACAGAAATTGCCGATCGAAGCGTCTGCGACAGAACAACCATCCACCTAGACAGGAGAATACGGGCGTCAGGTTTGCCAGTAACGTGGCGTTAGCCACGCTAGTCTGCGTCAGTGACCATGCCCAGAGAATCAGGTCGGCAGCTAAAAACAGCCCTACTAGAAATAACTGTCCGACGATCGCTCCTGTATAAGGGGATGATTGGGGCGTTTCGCTGTTCTCCTGTTTTTCGCGTACGGCATTAAAGCCGCTCCACAATGCCAAAATGACTGTGGTAATCCAAAAACGGTTGAATGCTGTAGCGTAGGGACTAATTTCCTGTTCGCTGAATTTGATGAAAATTGCGGCAGAAGCAATCGAGAACAGAGCAAGACAGAGCGAGACTATAGTAGCGATCGCGGGTGTTTTGCCCAATGAGCGTTGTGGTAGCTGAATGGGATGCGCCATTTATGTATCATAAAATACCTTATTAAGTTTTCTAATAATTTCTCATTAACACCCTCATCCTTGGGAGAGGAAACTGCAATTAGTCCAATGGGGGATGTTTGGTGATGAAGGTAAGTAAAGGTTTATTCCGTACACCCGCCAGGGTCGCCTGCTCGATCTTTATCAATCTTTACATGATAGGGGGTGACACCCCTCACCCCCAGAGGTAATAATAAGACTAGTAGATGCACCCTGATGATCGAGAGAGCCGCAATTTGTGACTCTCTTTTTTATTTTTGGGCAAAGATGCGATCGCTACTGAATTGGCTGCTGAATTGGAACGGAAATTAAGAACACAGTGCCTAGATCGGGTGCTGAAATACACTCCAATTGCCCCGCATGTTTTTCTACCGCAATGTTGTAGCTAATGGACATGCCTAATCCCGTGCCAGAACCAACAGGTTTCGTCGTATAAAACGGATCGAAAATTCTTCGCTGTACGTCCTGGGTCATTCCTTTACCGTTGTCCCCAATTAGCACGACCGCTTGATTGGAATTGGCTAAAACTTCTGTGCAAATCCAAATAACACCGGGATGGTGTTTGAGTTCGGACGGCGAAAGTGCTTGGTACTCCTCCTCAATCGCATCGATCGCATTACTCAGAACATTCATAAACACCTGGTTGAGCTGTCCGGGGTAACACTGGACTAAGGGAAGCTTGCCGTAGTCTTTAATCACTTGAATATCTGGAAGCTCTGGATGCTTCGATCTCAGACGGTGATCGAGAATTAGTAGAGTATTATCCAGACCTTCGTGGATGTCTACCCATTTCATCTCGGCTTCATCGAGACGGGAAAAGTTCCGCAAGCTGAGAACGATTTGAGAAATACGATTCGTGCCAAGTTCGATTGACTGGAGAATTTTGGGTAGGTCTTGTTTGATGAAATCGAGATCGATCGCCTCAATCTCCTCTTGAATTTCTGAAGCTGGCTGAGGATAGTAGTTCTGATAGAGGCTAACTAAGTTGAGCAAGTCTTGGGCATATTCATTGATCGGGGTAAGATTGCCGTAGATGAAGCTAACTGGGTTGTTAATCTCATGAGCGACACCTGCGATGAGTTGCCCTAAAGAAGACATTTTTTCGCTTTGCACGAGTTGGGCTTGAGCCTGTTTGAGTTCGTGCAAGGCTCGTGATAACTGGGTGGTCTGCTTTTGGGCAGTGGTAGCGGCTAGACGACTTTGATGCAACAGCTGAGCTTGATTGATGGCAATTGCCAGTTGGTCGGCAACCGCTTGTAGCAGTTCCACTTCCTCCTCGCGCCAAGGTCGAGGCCCACTAGAGTGACCGCAGCTCACTACACCAATTTCACCCGATGTGGTATGGATGGGTAATGCCAACAAAGCCGTGTAGCCGAGGCTAAAGAAGAACTTGCGCTCGACTGGATCGGTCAACGTTCTAGCACTGTCTACACGGGTAATTTCCTTGTTAAATACCCTAGTTGTCAAAGGTCCGAATGTGGTTAGCGGAACGCAGTAATTAATCAGACTGGGGAAGTTGGCGGTTTTGGCTTCGGTGACGACTTCCCAAACGGGTGCCGTTGGGTCGGGCCGGTACCACAGGAAGAAACAGCGATCGATCTGCAACAGCTGATGAATTTCCTGGACAGCCGTTTCCAGAATTGTATTGAGGTCGAGAGAGCGACGAATCTGACTGGCTAGTTGGTTCAGCAGCGCCTCTCGTTGGGCGAGTTCTCGAAATCTCGCTTCCGATTGCCGGAGTTCTTCCTCTGTCCGCTGACGTTCGGCAATTTCGTTTGCCAACTGGGTGGCTTGGTTCGTCGCGGATAGCATAGCAAGGCGACTTTGCTCGTAGAGTTGAGCTTGTTGAATCGCGATCGCAAGTTGGTCGGCAACCGCTATAGTAAGTTCTACCTCAGAGGATTGCCAACGATACGGACGATTTTGGACTAACAAGCTGAGACTACCCCAGACTCGATCGCCAAAGTGCAATGGCACGATCAACCAAGCGCCGGGAAATGCTCGAGCAAAATCTCGATTGGATTCATCCTCGCAAGTGCTGGCATCATTGATTGAGATGACTTCTTTTCGCTTGAGTCGAGCAGCAATCAGATTTCCCTCATCAGGAGTTTTTAAACCCAAAGCTACGGGTAAATCTGGAGTGGCGCGATAATCTGCTACATTCAGCCAAATGTGCTGCTCGGGTAAGTATTGCACGATCGCAGCGCGATCGACAGGTAAGAGTTTGCCAATCTCCTCAACCGCCGTGGAAAAAATAGTGTCTAAATCTAGAGAGTTCCGAATTGAGTGAATAACTTGATTGATGGCATGCTCTCGTAAAGCCCATTGTCGTAGGGACTCTTCTGCTTGCTTGCGTTCGGTAATGTCGCGGGTTACAGCTAACACGGACTGAATTGTCCCATCAGGTGCCAATTCAGGAACCAAGCGAGAGTGATAAGACTTGATACCACTCGGTGTAGAGAAGTCAAATTCAATTCGACGTTCCAGCCCAGTTGTCAACACGTCCAAGAGAACCCGATCCCATTGGTCAACTAACTCCTGCGGCATGCCCAACTCTTGATTGGTTTTGCCAATGAATGTTTGTTTCGGTATGCCCGTGCTGCGTTCTACCGCTGGATTGACATAGACGTGGCACAACTGGGGGTCAAAGCGCACAATCATGTCGGGTGAATTTTCGACTACTGCTCTCAGTTGTTGTTCGCGCAGGTATAGCAGTTCTTCAGATTGTTTGCGCTCCGTGATGTC
>DATNPT010000592.1:0-3559 GCA_036703075.1 Chroococcales cyanobacterium | reverse complement strand
AAGTGATATGGATATGCTAGCTCCTACCAGTAGGGCGATCGCTAAAGAAATTCCTGCAAGTTTATTGAGAGCCTGCATGGTATCCGGGTAGGGGAGATTCCGATCGTTCAACAGCTGCACAGGCATCGCGTTCTCCTGGTTATAGCGCTATGGAGATGGTGGCGTAGTTGAATTCTGCGTTTGTCGGATTTGTTCGGAGGAGGGTGTTCGTAAGCCAAAATAAGCAGCAACCAGGAAGGCGATCGGCGCAAGGATGGCTAACGCTTTGACGAGCGATCGCTCCCGTTGCTCAGCAGGAGAGAGAGGAGGTTGTTTCGCGCCAGTTTCAGACATCACCTTAGGTCGGTGGTAGCGATGGAAGGTTTCTTCCTTCAGCCATTCGGTGGTTGCTTTAAAATCATGCAGTGGGGTGGGCAGCATTTCCAAATACGTTGCATTGCGAATCAGATCGCCCGGTTTGCCAGTAATCTGCACTTTGTCAAACAAATTCGCTACACCATTGTCCAATCCCAATTTCATCAGGGTGCCCCGAAGGCTTACATGGGCTGGCCTAGAGGATGCGCCTTTAGCTAGTGCAATCAAATTATGGGCAATGCTTGCACCTTGCTGATACGCCACCTGTGCCAGAGCTGGTGGTTGCTGCCCCTGAACATCCGCACAATCGCCTGCGGCAAATACCTCAGGAAAATCCAGCAGTTGTAGAGTTGGCGTGACAAGCGGTAGCCCATGCTTATCCAGATGGTCTGCCTGAATCTGGGACTTGAGACTTTGGATGAGTGGGTTCACGGCAGTACCTGCTGTCCAGATAGTGGTATGGGTCAACAGCCTTTTTGTTTCGGTACTGTTAGCCGGTTGATACTCTAGATGGTTTGCATCAACAGACTTCACGCCTACGCCTAATATCAATTCAACGGGTACTGTTCGAGTTCTGAAAGCGTGGAGAGCATCTTCCTTCAAACCCGCATTGACATCTCCTGCGAGAATGGTTTTGCTATGATTGATCAAAACAATGCGAATCTCCTGGATATTGCCGCCCAGTTGAGCGTACCAGTAGGGCAACAAATCCGCCAGCGTTGCCGCCATTTCTACCCCTGTTGGACCTGCCCCAACGACAGCAAATGTCAGAAGCGATCGCCGTTGCGGTTCGTCATTCGTCTGGCTGGCACGTTGCAAACACTCTCGTAACTGGCTCTCTAGTGCGATCGCATTCTCTCGCGTTCGGAATGCAAAGGCATTTTCTTGTGCGCCCTCTGTTCCTAAATAACCCTGAATACTGCCAACGGCTAATACAAGGTTGTTATAGGTGTAGTCTGAGCCAGAGGCTAAAGTGAGGCGTTTTTCTTTCAGGTCGATCGCCACTACTTTGTCCTGCACAAAGTGGATATCACTGCCTTGCAGCAACTCTTTATAAGTCGGACAAACAGTATCTTCTGGCAATTCACCTGTCAGTAGCTCATACAACATGGGCTTGAAGACAAACCGCTCCTGTGGGTCAATCAGGACGATCGAGCGAAGATCGTGCTGATGACGCAGATGCAAAGCGGTGAAAAGTCCCGTAAAACCTGCTCCGACAATAATTGTAGGGCGAGTCAAGGAATTCATTTTGGCAAAGGGAAGGTAAACAACAGCGAGCAATCTAACAAATGGCTTAGCAATGTAGCCCTGTTTCCGCGCTCAATCAAAAAATTTGAATGTCTCTGGTTCTAGTGAATTTTTTCAACATGAATAAAATATGCAACAGCATTTTATTTTTGACCATGCAAGTTTGTATAGTTAAGCAAAAACTTAGCCGACTTTGATGATGTTGCAAAAATCTTACCGGACTCAAATTTGGATTTGTATTGTCTGTACCTTAATTCAGTAGATTGATGATTGAACAGAGCCTGTTGAGTTCGTCGCAAGTAATAGGCAAAGAATCGATTACGCTTCCAACAGATAGCAGCATCATGTAAATAATGGAGTACTTAAACAGCGATCGCCGCCATACTTCTTCATATTCGGAACGAGACAAGTAAAATCCCACACGCTTACTTCGGCTCGATAGAGGGAAACCTAATCCAATACTTGCTGCGCTTTGTCTTGTTCGTCATCTCGGCATATTGTTCAACTACTGTTTTTTCAATCCCTAAGTTTTTCCTTAATTTAACTACTAACTTATCCATCTTCACTGACCTAGCACGAGTTATAGTCATATGCTGTAGTTGTTACTCGATCGCAAAAGCGAAACAACCCGGATACCCACCACAGTGTTCAGTGCTTGAGAACGTTGTTAGGGAAAGGGTGCAGACTTAGGAAAGTGTAAATGACGGTAAATACACAGTTATGTTAAAAGCCTCGAAAGCGGTCTGAACAGCTATGGTTAGCGGCATAGAGTATAAAATACGCGAGTCAACTCTTGATGAACTCCTATCTGTATTGCGATCGCTCGATCGACTCCTTGAACGAGCAGTATCCCAAGCAGAGCTTTTGTATGGCTCAGATGCAACCCCCGATCCTTACCGAGGGCTGTACATCGATTCAGAGGACGTGGAACGTGCTTTGGAACAGGAGTTGGATAATTCAGAACTTCTGGAAACAGAAGATGATTTAGAGCTATTTTTCTCGCAAATTAGCAACGTTTGGTGCTTTAAGCGACTGCAAGAGATATTTGAGCTATCCACGTTCGACCTGGGTTTGGTAGCGATCGCACTAGCACCTGAAATTAATCTGCGCTACGAACGAATCTATGCCTATCTCCAAGATGATGTCACTCGTAAGCGACCGAGTGTTGATTTAGCACTCAACCTGCTGTGTTCTTCAGCCACAGAAAAGTTTTCTCGATGGGTTCATTTAACTCCCAATGCTCCGCTGATTCAGCAGGGACTGCTTGAGTTAATTCCTGATTCTAATCAACCTCAATCTCCGCTATTAGCCTATTACCTTAAGCTGGATGAACAGATTACCCGTTGGCTATCGGGACAGGAAGGACTGGATGCGCGATTAAGACAATTCAGCCAGCTACTTCTGCCCACAATTTCCCTAGAGTCGTTGCCGTTAGACATAACTATTAAGCAGGCACTAAGAACCTTATCAGTACAGGCTTGGCAAACACAAGAACCCGTTCGATTCTATTTTCAAGGTCTACCGGGAATGGGCAAACAACGAACGGCTGAAGCGATCGCTTTCCAATTAGGCGTTCCACTTCTGACTGCTGATTTAGGGGTGGCAGTGCAACAGAAACAGGATATTGAGGTAATGTTGCAGTTGCTACTACGGGAAGCGCGATTGCACAACGCGATCGCATATTTGTCAGGAGTGGATGCACTCCTGAATGATGACCAGTATGGAATGTATGGGCGACTGCTGGCGACGCTGAGTGAAAACAAGGGAATCGCAATTTTAGCGGGTAGAAAAGCGTTATCCGCTGACAAAATTCAGGGAATGAATGCGATCGCCGTTGAGTTTTCCTTACTGAATTTTGCTCAACGTCGGGCGCATTGGCAGGCGAATTTGACGCAGATAGGAATCGTGCTGAATGATGAGCAGATTGACGATTTGAGCGATCGCTTTCGGTTAACTC
>DATNPT010000569.1:0-6960 GCA_036703075.1 Chroococcales cyanobacterium | reverse complement strand
GTGCGTTGGAAAAATGCCTGCGCTCGCTCTCGCATAGCGCGAATTTCGTCAAACCCAAGGGATTTTACTAAAAAAGTCGTTAAAGGAGAGGTTGTGAGGTCGTAAGTAACGCTAGTACTTCGCCCCTCTGCTAACAAATACAACGCTTCCTTTTCTATCTCCGTTGTCGGTTCATAGGAGTTGTGAAGCTCGGGAACGCAATCGACTAAACGCTCGCCTGCAAATCCAGAATCCGGTAATTCTCCCATCAGGGCGGACAGAGAAACATCTGAACCCAAGCGTAAAGACAGAGCTTCAAGGATAGCGACCGCAGCAAGCTTACTATCCAGATAAAGCCGCGATATGTTTATATTCCTCTCCGCTTGCTCGACCAAACGGCGGTAAGTGCGATCGTCCGGTTCTCCCTGAAACTGCCTAAACACCAGTTCTGGCTTCAGGAAATTCATAAAACCCGACATTTTTTGGATGGCTATTCGGTAATCCCGAACGGTATACGAGCCAGATTTTTGGAGGTTATGATTCGTCTCCGGCAATAAACTCCAGGTATTCGTTAAAAACACTCCCGTAGATGGATGACCGAAGCCAGCAACGTCTCTATTCGCGACTCTCACCGCTCGCTTCACGGTTTGAATCATTTCTTCGTCGGTTAACTGAAGCTTAAACCGCTCGTTAGTTGACTTCAATCGCTCGTGTAAGAGTTCGCTCGGACTTAAACCAGATTCCGATTTGGCACGAAAGGGAATCGTAGCTTCGATACAAGCGGCAATCTCCAGAATCAGCTGAGGATGGAGAAAGGGCTCTAAAACCTTGGTGGCAACGATCGCACTTAAGAATTCATTTTGACCAGCCAGAGGAGATAGCAATTGACCCGGTGCCAAGCCAAACACCGCCGCGACAAAATCGAACGTGCTATCGAGTTTGCATTCGCCTGCTGATCGAATAAATAATTGTCCTCTATCCTCCTCAATAAAGGAAGCTAGGTAATAGGAGAGGTTAAAGTTGACACTCCCATCAATTTGCACGTATACAATATCGTGGAATAAAGCGGCCAGGACCTCAATGGCATCAGTTGTCCCACCCACGGCAAAAATATGGTCGGTTGAATGAAAATAGCGCCAAGAGCCTGTCATCGTTTTGACAATCAGCTTGGCGATTTTAGAAAGCTGGGGTGGAGGAACTTCAACCTTGAGCTGCTCGGTTGCCCAGAATAGTTTCTCTAAGCATTGTTGATAATTCTTTTCAAAACTCATAACGGCATCGCAGCCTTAAGTTGAAATATTGCACGCGTTAGATAGGAGTGTAGTGCTTGCCTATAGAATACAGATCCGAGCCTCATCTGTATATTAACTTGAAAGCCAGAGCAAATAGGTGCTTTTTGTATAGTAGATCGGAGTCGAGGCATTTTTTGAGCTGGCTTGTAGTGAAACATACATCAGGTGAAAGATCGCAACGAGTAAGGATGAACACTCATCTCTCCTGGCTTGGAGACTTCTGATTTTAGAGGAGCGCTGTCCGAGGTATCCAGCAACTCTTTCATTTCTTCCGCAGGATTCGACCATCATTCGCGATCGTTAAACGAGTCTTAGGAAAGTCCTTTTGAGTGAGTAGGCGAATTAGCTTGATAGTGCGACCATCAGGATCGCGATAGGGTATGCCATCTCGACTCAGGTAAATGGGAATAATCTTTCCTGAAATAAAATCTCCCCGATTGTTGAGTTCAACTTCTAACACCAGAGAATAGGCAAGCTGAGCATCAGTAGCTAGCGAGCGGTATCCCATAAAGTTGCCTAGAGAATAGGCAATTAACTTACCTTTGTAAAGCTCTAACGCTCTGGGAACGTGTGGTCCATGTCCTAGGATAAGATCGGCACCACTATCGATCATGACATGGGAAAACAGGACTAGATTACCTCGGTTTTCTCCAGAGAAGTATTCCGTTTTGTTTCTAACATTCAGAGCACCAGTTCCCTCAGCACCAGCGTGGAAAGAAATCACGACAATATCTGCATTGTTTCTAGCGGCTCGCACTAAAGCTGTAGCTTGTTTGAGATTATTTACCGAATTGTGCATGTCATAGGAACTAAAGCCAATCCAGGCAATTGATAGACCTCTGTGGTGGGCAATCAGAACCTGACCTTTTTTGCCCAGAGCTTTTATCCCAGTCTTTTCAAGGTTGTGGATTGTGTCAAGCAATCCCTGAGTATTGAAATCAAAGGAATGGTTATTCGCCACATTCATCAAATCAAAACCAGCATCTTTTAAAATCCGGTTGTAATTTGGAGGAGAGCGAAAAGCGACCATCATTCCACCCATTCCTTTAGTAGAAAAGGGATAGTTGGTTAATGTACCTTCAAAATTGCCAAATAGGAAATCGGCTCCTCTCAGGCTAGGTTTAACACCTTGAAACAGCTTTTCTTTTTGGGGATGGAGTCGATTCCGAGGATAGTTAGTGCCGGGAACAACATCGCCAACCGCTTTGATTTTGATATTAATTTCTGGAGGTTTTGGTCTTACCGGAACTTTCGGTAACTCTGGCTGTAAGGGAGCCGGAGATGGTTCCAACTCTTCTAAAGGATAATATTCTTCAATTTCCGACTTTCGTTGAGAGATGCCAAAGCTCAAGCCGATCGCAAAGCTTAAGGTACCCACCCCGACTAACAACCAGGCGCGACGACGCGAGGTGATTTGAAAAAACTCGCTCGCACTCTTAAGGCGCTGCTGAACGATCGAGGTAGGGGTATTCTGCTCGCGCAGGACAACTTTACTCACGCTTACCTATAAAACTATCAAGAGATGTTTGAGTGAGAGCTAATGTTCGCGAACTAGAACACCAGTGTATTTGTCTAAAACAAATACGATTGCTGCCAACAGTCTCACCTAAGTAGACCCGACCAAATGTTTTTCAGCTTACCATCTTTAGGTTCTTCAACCAGGCAGAAAAAAAAGGGATGAAGTTATCATCCCCTTGAACGTTTTTACCCGATAGAGTGTGGATTACAGCTGAGGCACGAATTGCTCCTTGTCTGGGACATCTGCATACTCAGCCACAATTTGACGAAACTCTTCTCCGTCAATAGTTTCCTTCTCGATTAATAAATCCACCAAGCGATCGATCGCGACGCGATTCTCCCGCATGATGCGCCGTGCATCGTCGTGGCAATGCTCGACAATTACGCGCACTTGCTCGTCAATTCGGGCGGCGATTTTTTCGGAGTACTCAGCCCTGGACATTAAACCGCCACCCAGGAATACTTCTCCTTCTTGGCTTTCTAAGGACAGTGGACCTAAGTCGGACATGCCAAAGCGCGTCACCATTTGCCGTGCCATCGCCGTCACTTGCTGTAAGTCTCCACCAGCCCCTGTTGTCACTTCAGAATCGCCAAAAATTTCTTCCTCGGCAGCTCTGCCTCCTAAGGCTCCAGTAATCCGAGCCTTGAGCTGAGCTCTGGTAATTAAGCCCTGTTCCTCGTTAGGAGTGAACCAGGTCAAACCTTGAGCCTGTCCGCGTGGAATTAGGGTAACTTTCTGTACGGGGTCGTGGTCTTTGAGCAAAGTACCCACGATCGCATGTCCAACTTCATGGTAGGCAATTAAGCGCTTGCTCTTGCTATCTACCAGTGGGGTGCCTTCCATCCCAGCCACAACGCGATCGACGGCGTCGTTAATCTCCAGCATGGTAATGGCTTCTTTACGGCGACGGGCGGTGAGAATAGCCGCCTCATTGAGCAGGTTCGCTAAGTCAGCGCCAGTAAAGCCAGGAGTCCGTCGCGCGATCGCTTCAATCGAAACCTCAGGCGAAAGCTTCTTGTTGCGGGCATGGACATCTAAAATGCCGACGCGTCCTTTCATATCGGGGGCATCCACTATCACCTGCCGGTCAAAGCGTCCGGGACGTAGCAATGCTGTATCCAGAACATCGGGACGGTTTGTAGCAGCGATGATGATAATCCCAGTGTTCCCCTCAAAACCGTCCATTTCTGTGAGCAATTGGTTGAGGGTTTGCTCCCGTTCGTCGTTACCGCCACCAATGCCTGCGCCGCGTTGCCGTCCCACGGCATCAATTTCATCGATGAAGACGAGGCAAGGAGCGTTTTCTTTGGCTTTTTTAAATAGGTCGCGCACGCGGGAAGCACCCACCCCGACGAACATTTCCACAAATTCCGAACCCGAGATGCTAAAGAAGGGAACACCAGCTTCTCCCGCAATAGCTTTTGCCAATAGGGTTTTCCCAGTTCCCGGAGGACCAACTAAGAGAACGCCTTTGGGGATGCGTGCGCCCACCGCGGTAAAGCGTTCGGGCTGCTTCAGGAAAGTAACTACTTCTTGCAGTTCTTCTTTCGCTTCTTCAATTCCGGCAACATCATTGAACATCACGCCAGTTTTCGCTTCCATCTGGAAACGGGCGCGAGACTTCCCAAAGTTCATTGCTTGACCGGGACCGCCACCGATATTGCTAGAACGACGGAACAGAAAAAATAGTCCAGCAATCAGAAGAATTGGAAAAATCAAATTTCCCAACAGACCCCAAATCGCGCCATCATTCCGCGCCGGGTGGGCGTCTAGAGTGATGTCGGATTCTCTCAGCTTGGCAATCAGTTCCGGCGCACTGACTGGCAGATCGACTCTCAATCGCTGCACTCGGTTATCCAGTTCCGGATCGACCGCCTCAACAATTGCCGTCCGACCAGCATCATAGAGGTCAACACTGGTTACTCTACCGGCATCCAGGTATTCCAGAAAGCGACCGTAGGTCATGCGAGTGCTGGCCGTATTTCTCCCCATATCACCGGCAGCCGGAGAAAATGTCCCCTGCCATAGGAAAAACCCAATGACCAGGGCAGGTAATGTCCAAAGTAATATTATTCTCCAAGAAATTTTCATCTGTGATGGACCTCTAGATACTGGTTATATAGGCTGGTATCAGTCTTATGGACGCTCTAGGAAAAACAAAATCCAGCAACAAAACGATGAACTGAAACCTTTACCGTTCCCAGCTATTCATCCTTTTATTTATAGTGTGAAGTTTTGAGCTGTATAGGGCAAAGACAAGAGCTTGTAACGTTATCTTAATTAAATTTAACTTAATTCTCATCATCTGATCAACCCACTCGGCTTCAAGGTGGACAAAAGTCTAAAAATCACTAGCGCATCTGCTTCTCCAGCTTGTGACTAGGAAGATGCAGACGCGCTAGTTCAATTAGAGGATGATGGGTGATGGGTTAAGGGGAGTTTGACACAACCCTAGTAGGTTTCAACGTGCCAGCGACCAGCCTTCTTCATCTGCCTCTGGTACTCAGACCAGGTTACCCCTTGCTTTTCGGCTGCAGATGTGAAGGCAGCATCAATGCCGTCTTCCATGCCTTTGAGACCGCAGATGTAGGTGTGGGTGTTTTCTTTCTGAACCAAATTCCAGAGCTCTTCAGCGTGCTCCGCGCACCGATGTTGGATGTACATTCTGCCACCCTCAGAATTCTTCTGTTCGCGGCTGATGGCGTAGGTTAGGCGGAAGTTATCTGGGAACTTCTGTTGCAGTTCCTCTAGCTCTTCTTTATAGAGGAGGTTAGGAGTCGTAGCGACACCAAAGATCAGCCAAGCTAAGCCCTTAAACTGGTAATCTTCGTGCTGCTCTTTGAACATCCGCCACAGGAATGCACGGAAGGGAGCAATCCCAGTACCAGTTGCCATCATGATAATGTTGGCATTCGGGTCTTCCGGTAGCAGCATCTCTTTGCCGACTGGTCCGGTGATTTTAAGCTCTTCTCCTTCCTTGAGATTGCACAGATAGGTAGAGCAAACACCGTAAACGGTTTCACCCGTCTCAGGATGCTTGTATTCCAACTGCCTGACACACAAGGATACTGTTTTATCGTCCACACGATCGCCGTGGCGAGTCGATGCGATCGAATATAGTCTTAGCTTGTGCGGTTTGCCTTTATCATCAGTTCCTGCGGGGATGATGCCGATACTTTGACCTTCCAAGTACCGCAAATCTCCTTCCGAAATGTCAAAGGTGAGGTGACGGCAAGTACCGATTCCACCCTCTTTGACCAGCTCTTCATTAGATAGGCACTTGCCAATAAAGGGGGCATTGGGTCGATAAATATTGACGGGAATGTCAGTTTTCGCTTTTGCTTGAGTCATTGACCTGCCTTTCTCTTCTGACTTGGTTGTCTCAGGTACAGCTTTCGGTTCGGCTTTTGATGCGACTTTTCCATTCGCTCCATTGTCAGCAGAAAGAGGCTGAATGCTGACAATTTTGCCACCCATGCGAGTAATTCGCTGCATTTCTTGGCTCATGCGGCTGTAGGGCACTGTGATAAATACACTGCCACTTTTGCGAATCGGGTAGTTCATCTGGTCAGTTTGTTCGCTCTGACGTAGACCCACCACTTCGTAGACGAACATACGATTACCAAATTCCGTATTGTTACCGGAATTAGCAGCCGCGCTTGGACTGTACATTGCTTCTAAATCTCCAAATCAGACTTTACGATGTTGCTATGCGTGCCTTCCCCACTACAAGCCGACTCCACTGCCGGATTTCAGATAGACTTTCCTAGAGCCTAAGAAAACACCATTAGCCTACATTGTAAAGCGATGTACAGTCCTGTTTTACCGTTATTTTGGGAAAGCCATCCGTAACCACTTTAACCAGCCGTCCCCTCAAAAACTGTCAACATCGAGCAATTTCAGGTTTTCTTTAGGCAATTCAAAACGCTCGAGCGCTCGACGTGACGCAATTACTCTACACTTCAGTGACGAGAGCCAACGTTTTGGAGGATAGACAAGTACGCGATCGCTGGTAATATATCGAGAAGCTTGCCAATTACGAGTTAATCGCAGGGCCGCGTTAAATCTCAAAACCTAACCCCTGAAAGGCGTTGCTTTCTTAAAGTTACAGAGGACAAAAACAGTAATTATATTAAGCCTTGTATAGATATTCTCATTTTGGTAATATTC
>DATNPT010000565.1:0-4868 GCA_036703075.1 Chroococcales cyanobacterium | reverse complement strand
TTACGACAAGCGCAAATTGCTCTGATTACGGGCAATGATACGGCTTTGGGCGAACAACGGCGTTCGATTGTTGCGGTGCAGGTTCGGGCTGGGCTAAAGCCTGAAGCCGCGACTCGTCTCAATCATCCTTATTATTGGGCACCGTTTATTCTCATTGGCAATGGGTTGTAATCTCTAACTTGTCGTTAAACTAGAAGCACAGTTCCCATGCCCTATCCAGCGGGGGGTTCCAAATGTGATATGGGAAAAGCCAATTGGTATAATCCAGTGACCACCGGTCACTGGCTACTGCTCACTGTTAAGCGCCTTGTAGTAATGCTTGTTTGAGATTGTGCATCCGCAACTTAAACATGGCTTCTAAACCCCAGCGAACCAACGTCCCATCTATGAAAGGGTTGAGTTCAAACTTCACTACATCAACGATGCGGGTTGAGCCAGCGCTGATCGGCATAAATTGATGGGTATGTTCCCAGAATCTAAACGGCCCACTCACCTGCTCGTCGATAAAGCAAGTGGGTGGGTCCCAATGGATAATTCTCACTCGCCAATCCACTCCTACGCCCAAAAGTTCGACCCGCAATGTCAATTGAGTACCTAGACCGCTAACAACGTTAGGGTCTTTCAGCCGAACTGAGGGGAAAGGAGGAGAAATGCGTTCCAGTAGCTGTACGTTCTCGTGAGCTTTCCAGACGGCGTCCACTGGCAGAGGGATAGTTTCCGCTATCTCAATTCGTTCCAAAACTTCTGTTCCCCACAAACACTTTTACCCCTATAGGTAAGTGTACTTCAAGTGGATCTAGGTTGCTTCACAGGAAGTCGGCGGGAAGCCCCCGTACTTCCTCCGATTACCCATTATTATGAAATCCCGCGCACTGGAGTCGGGGAATGAGCTGAAAGTTGATGCGTCCGAGAAGCAGCTAGTAGACATTCGTTTTTGCCGATTAACGTTCCCTGGACAACTTGGTCTAAAATTCGCTTGATTGTTCCTCAGGATATTCTTAAAGTATGTCGAATCAATCTCCTATCCCAGTTGTAGTCAATGGTGCTTGTGGCAAAATGGGTCGCGAGGTCATTAAGGCAGTTTCTCAAGCTGAGGATATGACCTTAATCGGTGCAGTTGACCATAATCCGGAATTTTTAGGGCAAGATGTGGGTGAACTAGCTGGGTGCGGGCCGGTTGAAATTCCGGTTTTAAATGACTTGCAATCAACGCTAGTACTCGCCACTCAGGAACCCGTACAAGGGGTTATGGTAGATTTTACCCACCCCAGGAGCGTTTACGACAATGTCCGGACTGCGATCGCGTATGGGGTGCGTCCTGTGATTGGCACGACAGGACTCAGTCCAGAACAAATTCAAGAGCTGGCCGAATTTGCCGAAAAAGCTAGCACGGGTTGTCTGATTATTCCCAACTTCTCGATTGGGATGGTGCTGCTTCAACAAGCCGCCGTTCAGGCGTCGCAATACTTCGACCATGTGGAAATTATCGAGTTACACCACAATCAAAAAGCAGATGCACCTAGTGGTACCGCGCTGCAAACCGCACAGCAATTGGCAGAGTTGGGAAAAACGTTTAATCGAGCAGTTGTTCAAGAAACTGAAAAATTAACCGGTGCTAGAGGTAGCGTCGCTGAAGAAGGCATTCGGATTCATAGCGTTCGCTTACCCGGTTTGATCGCACACCAGGAAGTGATTTTTGGTTCCCCCGGTCAAATTTACACCCTGCGTCACGATACCACAGACCGCTCGTCCTTTATGCCAGGAGTGCTGCTAGCCATTCGCAAAGTCACTCAACTCAAATCCCTCGTCTACGGGTTAGAAAAAGTCCTCTGATGGGTTGTTGGTGATTTGTTATTTGTTTTTAGCAAATACCCAACAACCACCAACCACAACAACGAACAACCATGCTAGTTCCAATCACCCGCCAGAAGTTTGAACAAATCATACCCATCCTTGCCACTGGTCCTCAATATGTCTACTTTTGGGGTAAGTTCTCTGATTTTGTTAAACGATTGCTGATTTCTGTAATTGGCGTCGTTATCGCTTTACTGTTAGGAGCCTTTTTTGGACAAGCCTTCTATCCCGTGCGCTTGTTATTGTGCATTATTACTGGACTTTACTGGTTATGGGGACCCGTCTACTGGGCAACGTTACGTAACCTTGAAATCCGTAAATACAAATACAGCGGCTTCTGGCGAGGTCGGGTGATTGATGTCTACGTGACCGAAGAATTAATTGGCACAGAAGAAACAGTCAATAATCGGGGCGATTTAGTGATTGTTGAAAACCGAGAGCGACGACTCAATGTAGAGGTTGAGGACGAGGTAGGATTTGCCGCACAGCTACAAGTACCACTCCGCCGTATCCACAAAGGAATTTCTCGCGGTCAACCAGCTGAGATGTTGGTCATGTCCTATCAACCTGACTTAGAACGTATCGTTAAAACCAGTGATATTTATATTCCCAGTTTGGATCTTTGGGTGAGCGATTACCCCTACGTCCAACGGGATATGTTTACTCAAGTTAGTCAGCAGTTGAAGAAATCGTCTGAAGATGATGCCTATCCCACGAATCGTTCTGTCAAGGCTAAGCGCCGTAGGCGTTAGAGGTGAGAACGGAAAGTTAGCTGGAAGACGTTGGAACTGATGCGAGATGTGAAATAGAGTGTGGAAACTGCAAGTGTAGATAATGCCTTGCAGAGGGAGACAAAAAATTGAGTCGTGCATACACCCTTAACAGGTGCTTGTCTCTCACCTGATTCTCAACCAGCCCTGGTTTTTGCTGCAAGCAGTTACAACTGGAGGGTGCGTTTCGGCGTACCCTTCATCGGAGAGGGAATAGGGCTTTCTCTCCCTAATGCGATCGCATCTCTCTCATTTGGGCAGCTAAAGTGCGATCGCGTGGGAGAATATCTAGTGCTGGGTGCTATGATTGTTCAATTTTCAGGCTGAATTGGATCGCCTGCTGGTGGATGGCGTCCTACAGTTTTATCAGCAGCACGAATATTAATGACTCTTTCCCCATTTAAGGCTAATGCTGTAACTGTAGCTCGTCCGATTGAAGTCAAACCGATGATTGATAGTCCATCAGCCGACCAAATAAAATGTTCGCTCCAACTATGCTGCCTGGGGTTAAACAGAGGCACCTCTGTACTTGACTGTGGATCGATCGCTGTAGTTTTACCAGATTTTTTGCGGTTGCAATGAAAGCAAGCTAGAGCCAGGTTATCGAGGGTATCTGCTCCGCTTGTCTTTAGTGGGATGACATGATCGATAGTAAACGCTACATACTGCCATTGTTCTGAGGCGTGACAGTATTCGCATAGGTAATTAGCCCGTTGACGAACTTGATTTTGAATATCTTCAAGGATTTTACGACGAGCAGGCATTATTATTCATCGGACTGACTTTGGGTTAGGTATAGATTGCGGACAGTCCGATTGATAAAGCTGAGGTAATCATCGATTTCTTCGTAAAGGTCTAGTTCTTGTTCTTCGTCAGAATTGAGGGGTGACGTTTGTTGTTTTTCCAACAATTCTTCGATGCGATTTTGGACAGTGCTAGAAGCGCGAAAGATGGGGATGCCTTCAATTAATTCAATGCTGACTGCACCTTCTATCGGTAAAGTTTTAGGTAGGCTTTGCAGCTTGGGTAGGAGTAGCATAGTTGTGGAGTTTATTAGGGTTTGGTTGGTCATTATACTGATTGCGATAAAGAGCGAACCTCAGGGTGAAAACAGCGATGGCACCTTCACCTCATCCAAATGCGATCGCGTTTCGTAATGCAGTGGCTTGAAGCAGTGGCGCGGCGAGAGTTCCAAAATTACTCTTGTTCAGTAGTTTCTTCAGTTTGAGCGATGGATGCTTCTATCTCTCTGACTGCCTCGACTTCCAAACCTAGCGCTTCTGCCACCTGCTCTATACTCATTTCTGATGCCAGCAAATGAGAAACTGCTGCCTGCCTCACTTGCTCGACATCTAAGTCTAATGCCTGTGCTATCTGCTCCACACTTAAGCCTAAACCCAACATGGTAGGCACGGCTTTTAACTTGCCTCGGCGCTCACCTTCTTCTATGCCTTCCTGAAAAACCTCTTGATAAAATCTTGTTTGCTTTAGTTCGCCTAAACCCAGCATTTGCTCTATCTCCTCCTGACTTTTCTGGGGAAATTTATAAACAATTATCCGTTCTATCAATTGTATGAGTTCCCCCTTGGCGGCTTCATCAGTGATTTCCAGTCTGGCTTGGTCTATCAACGCCCTGGCTTTTGCCCCAGCAGTTTCCTCTGGCTCTACTACTAATTGGATGGTTCCAATACCGATAGACGGTTGTGTGGTTGAGCCTAGTACATCAAGATATATACGTCTAACTCGTTGAGGATTGAGTAGTTCGATATACCGCTCTGTTTCTCCTGTATCTGTGCTGCGAGTTGGATAAACGACTACTCCGCGCCAATTGTTTCTCAGTTGGGTTTTATCGAGGTAAAGGAAAATTTCTGTAAAGAAGCGGGAGTAGAATTTTGAGTCAGGTTGAAATTGGACTTCAACGAAGTAGATGGGGAGTGATGGTGTATTGCTTGAAGGGAGAAACACACCATCGATTCGGAAGGAGAGTTGTTTAACTTCAACAGAGGAGAATTGATAAGCGTTGGCTGCTTCAGGAGGTTGGTTGATGAGTTCAAAGAAGATGCTGGGGAAGGATTGAAAGAGGCGATAGAAGATGGTGTCGGTTTTCACAAAGCTTGAGAGTTCTCAGGTTTTGGCAGAGTTTTCTGATTGTATAGTGCGCTCCCACTTTCTTTCTCTTAGCTGTTCTCTCCTCTTGTGTTGAAAGCAAAAGGGATAAATCCGGCAGATTACAACTCAATCGCG
>DATNPT010000561.1:0-10412 GCA_036703075.1 Chroococcales cyanobacterium | reverse complement strand
GGCGCAAAAAACTGCTGTTTTTAACGGAATTCGCAATCTATTAAACCAGCAGTTTCATCGCTTATCGAACTTAGAAAGAGATTTAATCTACTGGATAGCTATTAATCGAGAACCCATCTCGATCGCGCAATTAAAATCCGATTTAGTCTCCCCTCAATTACCTAGGAAATTACTCGAAGCCTTGGAATCGCTGGGGCGACGATGTCTGATTGAAAAACGTGCGGGAGATATCGATTCACCTCCACAGTTTACGCTGCAACCTGTGGTTATGGAGTATGTCACAGACCAGTTGGTCGAGCAGGTTTGTGAAGAGATTTTAGAGTTTAACCTTGAACGTTCTCACCAATCCGATCGCTTGCAACTTGTCAGAAGCCATGCACTAATGAAAGCCCAGGAAAAAGATTATATTCGGGCTAGTCAACGAGAGTTAATCCTACAACCGTTAATTGATGAATTAAGTGCGAGACTAGGTACAACAAACGCGATCGCATTACAGTTGCGTCAACTCGTCGCGATCGAGCAAATGCGATCGCCTCGGCAACCCGGTTATGTAGGAGGCAACGTCCTCAACCTACTGTGTCATCTCCAAGCTGACTTAACCGGATATGACTTTTCTCAGCTCACCATTTGGCAAGCTTACCTCCAAGAAACTCCCCTACAAAACGTCAATTTCAGCGCAGCCGACTTGACGAATTTCGTATTTGCTAAAACCTTCTATACAGGCACGTCTGTTGCATTGAGTCCAGATGGCACGCTGTTAGCAACGGGTCACTGGGATAGTCAAATTTGCCTGTGGGACGTAGCCAGTTCTCAACAATTAGTCAGTTTCCACGGACATCTCGGTAAAGTTTGGTCTGTAGCGTTTAGTCCTAAAGGTGACATTCTGGCTAGTAGTAGTGAAGACAGTACGATAAAACTTTGGGATACGCGCACAGGTCGATGCCTGCAAACTTTGTCCGGTCATACGGAGTGCGTTCGTTGGGTTGCCTTTGCTCCTACCGGAGACTTCCTCGCGAGCGGTAGCGCCGATCGCACTGTGCGTTTATGGTCGCTCAACGGTGAATGTTATTTTGTTGGCTGCGAACATACGGCCCCAGTTTGGTCGGTTGCCCTAAGTCCGGATGGTCGCCTGCTGACCAGTGGCGGCGACGACTTAGCCGTAAAGTTATGGGATGTTGCCACGGGACGCTGTATCAAAACTTTGCAGGGACATAACGATTGGATTAGGTCAGTTGCGATTAGCCCCGATAGTACGATGCTTGCCAGTGGGAGTGTAGACTCAGAGTTAAGACTTTGGGAGATCGACACGGGTCGCTGTATCAAAACTCTTGGGGGTCATACCCATGGAGTGTTTTCCGTTAATTTCTTGGCTGATGGCAATACCCTCGTTAGTGGCAGTTTCGACCGCACTATTCGTCTGTGGAATCTCAATACTGGTGAGTGTAAGAGAATTCTTTGCGGGCATACAAACTCGGTTTACGGAGTTGCCGGGGATGTACGGGGAAACCTCCTAGCAAGCGTGAGTATAGACTGTTCAGTAAAACTGTGGTCAGTGGTGACTGGTGCTTGTCTGCGAACATTGCGGGGACGGCGTAACTGGATTGCCACCGTAGCATTTAGCGTTGATGGGACAACCGTTGCAAGTGGCAGTGAAGACCGAGTGTTGAGACTTTGGGACATTCGCACGGGTGAGTGCCGAGCGTTGAGAGGACATGCGGATATCATTTACTCCGTAGCATTTAGTCCTGGCGATCGCATTTTGGCATCTGGTAGTGCCGATGCTTCAGTCAGATTGTGGGAGATTTCATCCGGTCGATGTTTGAGAGTCTGTTCCGGACACGCATCCAATGTAATGACTGTCGCTTTTAGCCCCGATGGTACGCGGCTTGCCAGTGGCAGTGATGATAGCACAATCCAACTCTGGAATGTGGCAACGGGTCAACTGTTGCAAACATTTCCAGGACAATTTGTACAGGCTGTGGCTTTCAGTCCGGATGGGAAAACCTTAGCCGTTGGTTCGTTCGATTCAGTAGTCAGGTTGTGGGATTTGGCAACCGGACAGCTTTGCCAAAGCCTCGAAGGACACAGCACTTGGGCTTGGCGGGTTGCCGTGAGTCCGGATGGTCGTCTGCTGGCTAGTGGCAGTGCTGACAAAACTGTCCGACTGTGGGATATCAAGACGGGTAATTGTCTTTATATCTTTACCGAACACTCAGATTGGATTTGGGCTGTTACCTTTAGTCCGGATAGCCGCCTGCTTGCCAGTACTAGTGCTGACTGTACGATTAAGCTTTGGGATGTCGAGACAGGTCGGTGTCTAAAAACATTGTTTGGACACAACAGTTGGATCATGTCTATTGCGTTTAGCGCAGATGGCATGACTTTAGTGAGCGGAAGTGGAGATGAAACGCTCAAGATCTGGGATGTCGAGAGAGGTGAGTGTCTAAAGACGTTGAGAGTCCAGCGACTCTATGAAGGGATGAATCTAACCGGAGTTACGGGTTTGACTCAAACGCAGAAGGTTGCCTTAAAAGCTTTGGGAGCAATTGAGGACTGAGCAATCCGAGGGAAGTTAGTTCAGGACAAAGTTGTGAGAAACTCCCTGATTTGGAACACCCTAAATCTAGGGTATCCATGTCGATAATTTTGTTAGCAAGAAAAACCAGTTCTAGAGCGGTAAAATCCAAACTTCAGCAGAAAGTATCGCCATGTGCGTTGTGTCCAAACTGCTGTCGATCGCTTACAGCCTAATGATACGAGGGTCAACCCTCTAACCGTGCGATCGCGTTTCTATGTAAACACTGCAATCCAATCGCTGAAGGTACCTGTGTTGAATGGTGCACACTGTCTGGAATGACTCTACTATAGGCGTTAATAGTTGGGGTTAGAAAAAGCGATCGCGTCAAAGGGCAATCAATTCTTTGGCAAGAAATAATTCGACAAACTCTCCCGGTGCAAATTCTCGACCGCTAGGACGACGTTCTCGATGCTGTCCCTTTAAATAAACGTAGCTACAAATTGCACTATCAAGATTTGTTCTGCTATCAATCTTCCAATCTTCTAGACTGACTCCCGTGAGAAGGGCCTGTTCAAAGTTAGTCTCGATTGCTCTGGCACCGATCAAATTTGCCCCACGCAAGTCAGCTCTACTGAGATTAGCTCCATTTAAATCAGCTCCACTCAGGTTGGCTTCTCTGAGATTGGCTCCACTTAAATCGGCTCCCCTCAAATCAGCTCCGCAGAGATGGGCTGCAAAGAAGTTCGCTCCACAAAGGTCAGCTCGACGAAGATTAGCTCGACTGAGGTCGGCTGTTAAGAAATTTACCAAAAATAAGTTGGCTTCACTAAGGTTTGCTTCACAAAGATCGGCTCCACTCAGCGTGCTTTCAAATAAATCCGCTCCCCGTAAATCTGCTCCAGACAAATTAGCATGGCTGAGGTTAGCTTTCCTGAGCTTAATTTTCTGTAGATTGGGGATGAAGTGAGTATTTTTCTCTCTCCAATTATTCCAAGTATTAACTCCTTGCTGTAGTAAGTCTGCTTGTTCTTTGGTTTTCATCTATCCTTAGACCGATTGTTTCCAAGACTTAATCTATCACGAGCATTATCAAATTGTTGAAAATGTCAATGAAGAGAATATAAAAATATAACGATCGACTGCTAAACCCCACTTTTTTGAGAGAAAAAAGATAAAAAATTATTACCGCTTGCTAGAGTTTAATCCCTATCCTTTGAAGGAATTAAAATTAAACATCAACAGGACTTATCGAGAATGAGTTTAGCTATCATTCTAGGAATCCAAGTACTGCTAAGATGCTGGATGTCCAGTGCGCGATCGCACTAGCTCAGTTGTAAGTAGATCGGCATTGATACTTGTCGTTGAGGCAAGGCAGAGGGCAGAAGGGAAGAGGATTGGATTCTCTTAACAATTATTTACATATCTTCGTTTATTGGTGCCTACCTACTTAGAGTAGACATTGCTCACAAGGCCTGATTTACTTGAATTACAAAGCTCTACGAGCTGGGAACAGGGAACAGGGAACAGGGATGAAATTTTAATTGTGGGTTTAAAGCCCACTTGAAACAAATATGTTTTTCAAGGTGCGAAGCACGACGAAAAACCACGTCCCTATCCCAATCTCACGTTTTTAAACGTGGGTACTGTTGCCTGTTGCCCATTAAGAAGTTCCCTTTGAAAGGATTTTGGTAGGCAGTGTCTACCCTACATTTAATTTTGTTCGCTTACTTAGGCTTACTTAGTTAGAGGCGTTTTGAGCTTTAGCTTAACGTCTGTTCCTTTTTTGAGAAGGACTTCACCACCAGGACTAGACAAGACAAACGCTGCTGCTGCTGCACCACCACCTAGAGCACCATGCTTTAATTTCGCTTTGTTTCCGATAAAATGGCCGACAGCTGCTCCACCTAAAATAATGCCAGCATTCTGGATAAACTTTCCTTTTGTCTTTGTCTCTACCTTGGTGTTCACTAAAGTAGCGTCAATGGGATAAGCTGAACCATCGTTGAGTTCAATGTCATCAAAGACGAGATGTAAACTTGCTTTCTTGCCTCTAGCGGCTTTGACTACGTCTTCCAGATGGCCCTGAATCACAGCATTTTTTAGAGTTGGATTTCCTCCTTTGACTCGTAGAGTAAAGGGTTCGTTGTTACGGTTTTTGCTAGTAGACAAATCTTGTTGGAGAATCGTCTCAAAACTGGTTCCGGCAGGTGCAATAGCTTGCTGACTTTTAGGATTACTAGATGTAGTACCGGTATTGGTCGATACAGTACTCTTGTTAGGATTGGCAGAAGGAGAAGTGTTGCTCGCTCTATCGCTGGGCTGACGACAAGCAACAGTGCTACTGAGTAAAGTGGCACTAAGCAGTAATGACATTACCTTTTTCATTGTTGTTTTTTGGATTAATGTAGATTACGAGATTAGCGCTCTTGTGTCACTCTCGCCAGAGCAAAAGCTGAAATCCTTGCGCTGATAGACTTCCAATGTTTGGGCTTATGGTATGAGTTTTCTATCAGGAAAGCGATCGCTAAACAGCAGATGGAGGATAGATTTCATTGTTCAGGTTTTATTTTTCTTTCCCTGGAGTGACACAAGAGCGTTAGAGTGAACCTTGAACTCAAGGCTAGAAAAACTGTTCTAGCCCTAATTTTGTGAGAGTTATACGCCAAATTTAAACGTTTTGGTCTTTTTATAGTTGGTTTCTCAAGAAAGATAAAGCAGCTAGAGTTCGGTACATAGCCCCTAATACTTCATTTGAGAGATCGCCAAATCAGCCCTGACGCTGTAAGTACCATCACCGCAGTTTTTCGAGGGCTGGCTAGAATGTGGCAGCAAGAGTGTAATTCTGGTGACAACGCGAGAAAATCCGGATTTGCCGGAAATTAAGTGTCAATGGTTGTCCCTGCCGGGATTGTAGCCAGCAGAGGGAGTAGTATTGTTGCGAGATTTAGGAATTCGGGGAACTCAGGTGAAACAGTGGCAGCAGTTACTCAGTTGACGCCTATTACCGATGACCCATTACCCATTCCCTTTTACTGTAGTTTCGTCATGAATCTCGATGCTTCGGCTTTGCATCGTTCGTTCAAATAACTCTGTAGACAGCGCTTGTTCAACAGGCCACACACCAGGTTTATCGATTTTACCCATGAGCATCAATTCGGCAATACTGCCAGTTCCAGCACCAGCGGCTACGGCGGTATTATCATGCACTAAGGTTGAGCAAACCTTAGCGGGTTCGCTATCTTTGTATCCCGTGACTTCCGAACGAATGGCAACACCAATGCCACTAAAGCGATCGCTTACCTGTGTCATGCGGTAACTGACATGAGACAAAAACTCAATTCCAGCCGGATTTTTTAACCAAGAAGAGGGAAAAATGTGGGCAGAAATCCAGGTGAGATGATTGTAGAGATCGGGAATAGAACCGAACTTGGTAATCACCGTTTGAACGGGGAAGGAATCAACCAGCGTAAACGCCTCTGGCATATCAAACCAGTAGACTCCAGCCTTACCAAAGGGAGGCGGGAACTTAATGGTTTCGCGATCGCTATAGGGTTTGACTTGTTGCCATTGGTTATCGCACCATACGTCAAATGGCTGTTGTAACCCTAGAAAAGTGGTTCGCATCACCGTGACGCCTGCACCACCTGAACCCGCTACCAAATAGCTCAAGTGAATGCGTTGAGCCTCGTCGAGTTGTTCGACATCACGGCGCACCATGCTATTGGAGACGCCAGGAAAAATTCCAGTATTAATAATTGCTGTAACCCCAGCAGCAGCGGCAGCATCCCGATAAGATAAGGCCTTACAGGTGAAAGCACGATTGTCGCTAACGTCCAAATAGTTAACGCCTTGTTTGATACAAGTCTGTAGGACACTCGCGTCTCGATAGAGAAAAGGACCAGCACAGTGAATCACCAAATCGTGAGATGCGATCGCTTTCTGGAGTCCCTCTGTATCGGCCAAATCTAGAGACAAAAACTGCACTTGCGGCTCTGCTTCTTGCCTAGCAAGCCCTTCAACTGTTGTAGGACGCCCTGTAACTGTAACTTGCGCCTGCGTGTGGCTGACTAAGTCTTGTGCCACACGGCTACCGATTCGTCCTCGCCCTCCAAGAATCAAAACTCGGTCTGTCATTGCTACTGTATTCAGTATCTTCCTTACCTATTTCATCACTGTTGCTTACCCTAATCATCAGCAGTCAGGATGACCTTTCTCTACATTAAGGTTGATCTGAATCAGATTTTGCTCCCTTTTGTGCCAACAGATGGCGTAAGCTACTACAGGCTCTCTTATCCGAGAGCAGCGACCAACTGCTTACTGAAGACTGTTAGATGGGGCTTCTTGGCAGATTCTTCGTGAACTCTACCATTTTTTCACCACTAAACATCCTGCCATGATGTCGTGAAGGGCTTGCTTTTTATCGGTAAATGCCGCCATGAGGTAACCTCTGTAAAGCATTATCACCGAAATTATTTTGGCGAAATGTCGTCCAGTTGCTTGACTGAAAGAAATTTTGTTGCCCTCTAGGTTAGTCACCACAATTCCTAACACCATTTTGCCAACGGTTGCCCTAGTGGGAGAACTCTCCATAATGGCGTAGTAAAGCCAGCTAGGGAGGAAGAACACAAAATTAGCAACCAGAAAGGCAATCCCATAGAAAATGGGATTTGCCTCCTCATCTCTGGATGGATCGTAGAAAAGCCACATACAGGCAAAAACAGTGACGAGCCAGGGGATAGATAAGATAACTCCATCAATCCATGAGGCGATCAACCTTAGCCAAAAACCTGCATAGTCCACTGCGGGTAATTGAGATACAGGCAGATAAGGATTTTCTTTACTGTACTGGGGTGGTACTGATGGGTAGTCATTATTCAACCGCTCCAGCGCCTGTAGCACCTCGGTCGCACTTTGGTAACGATCTTTCGCCCGGTAGCACACCATCTTGGTCAGAACGTTGGCTAGTTCATCACTAACGGACGCTAAGTGTCGCCACTTCAGTTCACCCGTAACAAGGTCTGAGTGTTGCAATTGCAGTTCCATCGCACTTAGACCTGTCAGCGCTTGAATGCAAATGATTCCCAGTGAATAGACATCACTGCTAAATACAGGTTGACCTTGCTGTTGCTCACAGGCCATGTAGCCCACTGTGCCAATGGGTAAAGTAGACTTGATTGGCCTTTGCTCGGTCAAAAATTGCGAGGCTCGTACTTGCTTAACTCCACCAAAATCTACCAGTACTAATTGTTCGTCCTCTCGTCGCCGGATAATATTGTCAGGCTTAATATCGCCATGAGTGACGCCGTTGCAGTGGACGAAACCCAGAACCTCCAAGACCTCTTGTAGTATTTGAAGCATCTGGCTTTCGCTCCACTGACGACCAAGGGTCAGTTCAGAACTCAGAGGACGACCGTTAATGAATTCTTGCACCAAGAAGAATTCTGTATTTTCGACGAACTTGTCGAACAGCTTGGGAATTTGGTCATGCTTACCCAAGCGTTCCAAAATTTTTGCTTCCTGGTCGAACAAACGCTCAGCCGTACTCCATAGTTCGTGTCGCTCGCTAGGGGAGAGGTTAGGGTCAGTACTACTGGCAGGTCGCAGGTGTTTAACGACGCAGGTAGGCTGACCGGGTCGCAGTCTATCTCGTGCGCGGTAAGTTATCGCTTCTCCGTCGCTCAGTTTTCCGACAACTTTATAACGTCCGCCTAGTAACTGACCTTCTAGAATTTCCATGGTTTCTTAGACTAATTTT
Organism: Chroococcales cyanobacterium; assembly: GCA_036703075.1. GTDB lineage: Bacteria > Cyanobacteriota > Cyanobacteriia > Cyanobacteriales > Coleofasciculaceae > DATNPC01. Next base: position 2,139 of record DATNPT010000561.1, on the reverse strand, counting down.
GGAGCTTGTACTCTAGTTCGGAAGAATTAACAGCTACCTGGTTTTTTAGTCATTTGTTAACGCCATGAACCCAGTTTCATCGCTTCAACGATGGGTTAATTGGCGATATTATTATCTTTGTCTGGAAAATAATGAGTTGAAAAATTGAATGTTTACTCTAATACCCTTACGGCTACCAGGTTAAAGAAGGACACTGGCGGTTAAGGGTAATGAGTAGTGGAGAAAACCGTTGAAAACGGCGATCGCATGATGACCCTATCCCAGTTAAATGATAGCTGCTTTATACATTTGGGTTGAGACTTGCCTGATTTGAATTTCTGAAACTACTTACTGTAAGGGTTTCTTGCATCCAAAATCTTTGCACCCTTGCAGCCAAAATGGTATTACTTGTACTAAGCGGTTCACGATCGCTATCAATAATCGTGAACCGCTTGCTATCAATAATCCTTTTCAGAAGTTATCGGTGAAAATCCGGATCATCTAGTTAGTTGTCTGCTCGCCAACCGCAGTAATCGTTTGTCTCTCAAAGCTGTTTACGACAGCCCAAATACCGACCCCACAGTTGATTTGAAGGCGTCGCCAGCTTCCTTCACCTTTTGACCAATAGGCTGTTGGGTATGTAGGAAGACACGAGCGCAGTTGCGTCCCGGCATGCCGGAGACTGAACCACCCGGATGCGTCCCAGCACCTGTGAGGAATAGACCGTCAATCGGCGTCTTATAGTTAGCAACTTCGGGTAATGGTCGGAAGAACACCATTTGGTCGAGCGTCATGTCGATGTGGTAGTGATTTCCTTTGAGGAATCCTGTCCGTTCAGCCAATTCGGGTGGGCTTTCTACACGACGGGCGATAATCGAGTTCTTGACGTTTGGAGCATAGTCAGCCAATTTATCAATTAGGCGATCGGCAACTTTATTTTTCAGCTCATCCGTCCAACCCGTACCCTTCATACCCGTACCGTCCGCCCCGGCAATTTGATAAGGTGCGAAAAACTCAATCCACGCCGTGTGCTTCCCTTCGGGAGCCATGGAGGGGTCAAGCATTGTAGGTACTACCACATACAAAGAGGGGTCTGAATCCGGTATCTTCCCAACTGTAGGCTCGCTATGAGCGACTTCAACTTGGTTAACCGAGTCAGCAATTAAAACCGAACCAATCAGGTACTCGTCCCGATGGTTATGATGCTCAAAGCGCAGGGGTTCTGATAAGGCTAAATCAACTTTGACAATAGACTCGTTATTGTTAACAATCCGCCGCTCCAAGCGCTCTCGCAAATCTGGATCGGCAGAATCCACATCGCTAGGGTTCATTAGGTGTAAGAAGACCCGCTTGGCATCGATATTGGAGATGACTCCCTTGTTGGCTCGGTACTCCTTACCGTTGGCTACCCGAACTCCTACAGCGCGACCGTCATCAACCAAGACTTGTTCGACGTGCTGGTCGGTTAGGATAACGCCGCCTTTGCTAGTCACTAGGTTCACTAAGGCTTGGGTGAGTGCACCAGTGCCGCCTCTCGGTCTAGCCATACCCGGATTGTGACGCATCGCCATCATGATTGCGCCCACGGAAATGGTTTTTTGGGAGGGGGGCGCACCAAGTTCAGAGGCTAGCCTGGATAGAGGTGCTTTGAGAAATTCTGAATCAAACCACTCCTCTAAGATGTCGCGAGGACTGCTGAACATTGTCCGAATAAAGTCCAGCGTCTTGTCTGGTCCGCCGATCACCGAGAATAAATCTTTGAGCTTGGCTAGGTCGTAGTTACCCGCCATGTCGATTACCGACTTGGGTGGGGCGTTGAAGATCGGAATCATCATACCGATCACTCGCTGCCAGAAGTCAGTGAATTCTGCATACTTCTTGGCATCGCGGGGGCTGTAGCGCTCGATCTCGGCACAAGTTTGCTCAAGCGATCGATGTGCAAGAAAATATTTTCCATCGGGATGCGGACAAAAGACAACAGGGTCGCAGTAGAGGTACTCCAAACCGTACTTGGTCAGTTCTAATTCTTCAACGACTGGTCCTAAGTGGATAAACTCGTGATCGATCGCGCAGAGGTTGAACTTAAAGCCTGGGGCTTCCTTGGGCAGAGCTTCCTCCGTGGTCGCTGCACCGCCAGGGATAGAACGCTTTTCTAGTAAT
>DATNPT010000549.1:0-9707 GCA_036703075.1 Chroococcales cyanobacterium | reverse complement strand
TTATCAATAATTCGTCGAACTTTCGCCAATTCCTCCATCAAATTTTTCTTATTTTGCAGTCGTCCTGCTGTATCGATTAGGAGCAATTCTGTGTTGCGAGATTGAGCAGCAGTAATGGCATCAAACACTACGGCGGCTGGGTCAGTATTTTTACCAGGATTGGCAATCACCTCTGTACCGCTGCGCTCTCCCCAAATCTTCACCTGCTCTACGGCTGCTGCCCGGAAGGTGTCGGCTGCCCCAATTAAGCAGCGATAGCCAGATTTCTGGGCTAAGTGAGCAATTTTACCAATGGTTGTGGTTTTACCCACTCCATTCACCCCAGTCATCAGCCAAATATTAAAGGTGTCTTTTTCGGGGACAAAGGTTGGAGTGTAGGAGTTTTGATACGGTTGGTCGAGTAAGTCTCGGAGAATTTGCTTAAGATACGCGATCGCTTGCTCCGGTGGCAACACTTCCTCCCGCAATTTGTTTTGCAGCGTATTGATGATGTAATCCGTCGCCTCAACGCCGACATCAGCCTGCAACAGCAGCGCCTCAATCTCCATTACGGCGTCTTGATTCAACGGACCTTGACCGACGATCGCTTTGAGTTGGTTAATTAAACTACGGCGGGTTTTATCCAATCCCTGGCGCAGGCGCTTGAGCCAACTAATCTCTTCAACTGAGACATCTTCAGGACGACGCCCTTGAGCCGCCAATACTTGGGCTGACCACAAAAACCCTTCATCAAAAGCTAAGCCCGGAATTTCTGGTGTCTCTTCAACCGTTGTTGTTGCTGCTGCTGCAACTGGCTGTCCAGGTGTTCTAACGGGTTCGGGTTCGGGTAGATCAATTGCAGTTTCTTTGAGGCGTTCCAGTCGCGCCTGTCGCTCTGCGCTAGCTCGCGCCCAAATCGGTACGGGAGAAGCAGACGATTCCTCCACTACTGCTGCTGCTGGCGGTGCTGCCTCTGTTTCTATTGCTGCGGATTCTTCTGAGATGGATGCAATAGTTTCTGTTTCCACGTCCGCCGATTCAACGGTTACTGGCTCAACCGATGGCGGCGCTACTGACTCGACAGCCAAGGGTTCTTCTGAGATAGATGCAATGGTTTCCGTTTCTACGTCCGCCGATTCAACGGTGACGGGTTCGGTTGAGGGGGCTGTTATTGGCTCAATGGCAACAGGTTCCGACAAGACGGGTGCAATGCGTTCTGTTTCTAAGTCAGCGGATTCAACGGTTACGGGTTCGGCTGAGGGCAGTGCGACTGACTCGGCAGCAACAGGTTCTTCCTGGGGTTCAACTGCCGCAGCATCTGGTACTTCCTCTAGTAAAGGTTCCGTTTCGGGTTCTTCGGTTGCAACAGTAGTTTCGACCTCCGCTTCAGTGACAGTTGGCTCGACTCGAACAGGTTCTGCTGGTGTCGTTGCTTCAACTGTTTCTGCTGCGGACGGTTCTGCGGCTGTTTCGGTATCCTCAGCTACTTGCTGTTGCTTTTGAATATTTTTGTAAGCTGCTTTCGCCCAGCTCAGGTAATCTTCAGAAACTGCCGATGACGGCTCCTGTGTTGACTCATCTGGAACAGGTTCTCCTGGCTGTTCTGGAGAAGTTTGTTCCTGTTCAACTGGTAAATTTTCCGAGGGAGTGTTCTCATCAGACCCGTCACTCGTACCGAACTGTCGGCGAAACCAATTAAAAACCATTGCACCTACTTGAGTGTACAAGTATAAATTATGAATTATGAAGTATAAATTTCTGGCACACGAACCCATCTCCTGGTAAGTGACCAGATACTTACATTGTTGTGCATTTTGTTAGCTTTTTTCGCACAAAGCGAGCCGGAGCAACCCCAAGGGAGATTGCTCCTCACCTCAACTATAAGAAATTTCTATTGCAGACGGGCGGCGATTTTAATCTGGTCAGTGACGCGGCGCAATACACCGTTGATGAATCGGTGTCCTTCTTCATCGCTGTAACGCTTGGCCAGCTCTACGGCTTCATTAATCGACACTCGCTCTGGCACGCCTAAGAAAGAGATTTCGGCTACCGCAATCCGCAAGATATCCCTGTCAATCCGTGCCAAGCGGTTGAGCTGCCAATCTTGAAGCGCTTGGGTTAACGCTTGATCAATCTCAACCTGCCTGCGGTTGATAGTCCTGATGATTTCTAGTGCATAACTGCGGACTTCTTGCTGATTGGTCAGTTGGACAACTTCCGGAATTTCTACAGCCGTTCCCAGTCGGTTGATGGCTTTTTCCGCTAGCTCTATGGCATCAGCGACCATAGCTCTAGCACTTCGCACGTCGCTAGCGCGGGTTTCGCTCGTCAGGAGGCGATCGCTTCCACGCCTGAGTTCGGCAGCTGCCGTCTCTAGAGCGTCTTGAATTTCTCCGGTGAGGGTACGGACTGCTGCTAGTACCAAATTATTGAGCTGCTGTGCGTCTAGCCGCTCTGAGGTATTCGGCATTTGAGAGAGGCTCAAAAGAGCCAGTTCGCGGGCAATTCTACGAGGTTGCATAAGGCTAAGGGAGGAGAGAAAGTATAAAGATTAGAGCGAATTAGGGAGTTAGAGATAGTAGCACTTACCCTTGCCCCGACGCTATTGCTTGTTTCCTAAGTTAATTCTGACTAATAATCCTAAGGTCAGGAGCCATCTAAAGTCTGAAGTAAAGAATCAAGAGTTGAAGTGAACCAACTACTCGCTTCAACAGTGCAGACAACGAGCTTCCTTATCTTAGGCTTCTTCTGTTGGTAAAACTTGCCGCATCATATCGGGTAGAGGTTGCTCCAACGGCTTTTTTCCATAGGCTGTTTGAAGGGGTATTAAACTGGATGAGGCACTAGAGCTAACAATTCCCCCTGAAATAATAATCTTGAAGGCATCTTCTATCGACATCGAGAGATTGATGACTTCATCTTCAGGCACGATCGCATACCATCCCGTTGTCGGATTAGGAGTTGTGGGGATAAAGATACTCAATACCGGACGAGTCATCTGGGATTGAATCTCGGTGCTTGTGGTTCCTGTTACAAAGGCAAGCACCCACATTCCTGGTCGGGGATACTCGACCAAAATCACTCGTCTAAACTTGCCGTTAGTATCCTTTAAGAGGGTTTCTAACAACTGTTTGAGAGTTTTGTAGACCGATCCCGCTAACGGAATTGCCTGCAAAATCCGCTCGCCGAAATCCAGCAACCATCGCCCGACAATGTTGCGAGCCATCAAGCCAATGAGCAAAATACTTAATAGTGGGACTGTCAGTCCTACCATCAAATTCAGCAAATTGACCAGAATTGGGTGCAGGTTGTCGTAAGGGTTGATTTGCTTGGGAATACGAGTTAAAAAATTAATGACCCAAGTGGCGATCGTAATCGTGAGCCAGATTGTGGTAGCCAGAGGAATCACTACCAACAATCCTGCTATCAGGTCATTCTTTAAGTCTTGCTTGATGCGTTGGATCACAGAGCACCAATTCTCCTTACATTTGCTCTTAAAGTTTGGCTGTTACCACCTCAATCGCGAACTCGATTTGGCGTAAAACAAGTTTGGAAACGTTGACCGACTTAAAAAAGCGATCGCGACAGAGAAATCCTCAATGGATTTGAGGGAAATGCCCGATCCACCTCACTTAGCTGCCCAAGTGACGCTTTGTTCGTGGTCAAAGTTTCCAGTCTTCTTCTATTTTTAAGGCTTGTAAAGAATTGTTGCAAGTATTGATTCCTCTGTTTAAGGTTAGCTGTCTCTCCCTCGGTCAGAGGTTGAATGGCTCGAATGATTACCGATGCCGCAAACCGGACACCGAACATGAACATGAAGATTATCAAAAATTAAGTAGTATCGTTCTTTACATTTTATCAGAAATGATCTAAAGCTTGAGCTGAGGAGAACCTGTCTTTGAAGTTGGTAGCTCAAAAGATAGAGGCAAACGACTCCCTGTTTTTCTAAATTATGAGGATTAAATCCCTAGTGCCTGGCCTACTAGGGGTGTATCCCTTGCACCTTGGCTTCTGCGTCTTTGCCGTCTGAGGCAGTCGAAGAACCAGCACTAGAAATCGACCCAATAGGGGTGTGTTGTAACTCCCAAACTTTCAGCAAAATGAGATATTCGTAAAAAGCTTGTAACATACACCAGGTAAATCCAGCTTTTCCATCTAAAAAGCCGCCTAGAAATATGTACATGTATACAAACCGCAACATCGGTCGGGCAGGCAAGCGCAGCGATAAATCTTTGAGCGCCCGTCGTCTCTCGACTTCCGAGCGACCCCAAAACAGATTTCTCCAGTTGACGGTTCCGGTTTGAAGCTGGCTTAGAGTTTCGTGGGCTTCATCAGTGGAGTAGCGATTATGCTTTTCAATCCAGCGACTCATCCCCTTACTACAGGTGTAGTGAGGATAAGTCTCCTTTAAAAAACCGGTTGAACCATCGCAGACTTCGCGTTCGGTATGACCGTAATCGGTAAACCAGACTTTGTCTTTGCGGAATAGACGTAGCTGGTAACGGGGATACTGAGTGCAGCGACGAATCCATCGATCCATGAAGATGACACGCTCGGCGACGTAATAGCCAACATACTCGGATGACTGGATGGCTTCGAGACATTCAGCGAACAATTCGGGTGTCATCCGTTCATCCGCTTCTAAGATGTAGACCCACTCGTGCTGAGTGTGAACTTCCCTGAGCATCCAAGTCCGCTGCCGTCCGTGACTTTCAAACGCATGCTGCACGACTCTTACCGGGTATTGGCGAGCAATCTCTACAGTGCGATCGCTACTTAGAGAATCCACCACAATCACATCATCTGAGATCGCGGCTGACTCAATACAAGCCGCAATATCCAGCTGTTCGTTGTGGGTCAGGATATAAATTGAGAACATGTTAAGTGGAACATAAAAACATTAGTTCGTTGCAGATGCTACCCAAAAATTGAATCCATGCCAGTGTTGAGGAGTGTTGGATGTATCGAGGGAATGCGGTGTTGGAAGAAATAGCGATCGCTGTGTTTAGACGATCGAACAACTCTTAGCGATAAGTGAGCATGCCCAAACTTAACGACGGCTGAGTGAATCTCCCATGCTTCGCAGTCCCGTCCAGCCAATGACAATATAGCCAATTGCTAGCAGCATGCTGCTCAACCCTGTTTTTAGACCAGACTTCCAAGCTTCAGTTTTTGCCCGGTTTTCCAAGTTGAGCTTGTCACTACGAATTTTGTTTTTAGCTGCTTCGAGTTCTTGACCGATCGCTTTATTCGGATCTTGCGTAAGCGACTGCAACAGTTGTTTGTAAGCCTGCGCTTGAGCGAGTTGCTCTTGAGGAACTCGACCCCCCGAAATTGCTTGGTCTAGCTGCGAAAGCTGTTGTTTTAGCTGATCGAGTCCCTTGGGATCTTTAAGCTGAGCGGAGATTTGCTGCGCTCGGGCTTCAATTTGGGTTTCAGCTTGCTCGGCTCTTTGCCCGATCTGCTTGATCGTCTCATCACTTTGCAAACGCACATTGTTGAAGTGCAGTGGCACCAGCAGTAAAAAGATTAGCCCAAGTAGGCTAGAGAGCAAAAACGCCCAAAATCTTAAATCTTGTAAAGAAGACCCTGGCTCAGAGGAGATACCGGCATTGTTAGCGATCCAATACCCTGCTACCAATAGCGCAATTCCCACCATAGGAACGATACCTCGGTCAACGAGTTGGGTTGTAACATTCAGCTGCCACGCTCTATTGAGCAGGTCAAAGGGAATAGCCAGAATAATGAAATCCAGCAGGGCAGACACAATCATAATTAGCCCGACAACCTTGAGCGTTAGGGCTGTAAATGGAGAATAAACAGGACTACTTTTCATCGCTTATGCTTGGTGAGAACTCCGGATAATCCTCTTCCCACTTTACTGGTCGAGTTCCCTTATCGGTGCTGGCAAATTTTCTGACAAGGGAGTACTGGGTCAAGAAAGAGATCGAGGATGGTTTTAGCGGCACAGATTTGCCGATAAAGGCATAGTACTCCAGAGATTGAACAGTGTTTGCGTCGTAAAAACTACTTCACCACAGCAAAAGCTAGAGAGTATTGAAGATTACAGGTTGAGGTCAGCCCAGTAGTGGTACGATCGCGAAACTGACAAATTGCCCGAGCAATCCAGCACAGCTCAAAGCAACACCGCCAAACCACGTTGAAATGGGGAAACGGTCTTATGAACAAAATAGTTGAAGTTTTACCAGACAAGGCAGCACTCAATCAGCGAGCGTTGGAACTCGTCGTCTCTAAAATCCAGGCGGCGATTCAAGAACGCGGTCAGTGTACGATCGCCCTAGCGGGTGGCAGCACGCCGAAACAATTGTATGAAGCGATCGCGACTCGTGACCTCCCTTGGGAAAACATCCATGTCTTTTGGGGTGATGAACGTTATGTTCCCCCCGATCACCCGGATAGCAATCAAGGAATGGCTCGTCATGCTTGGTTAGACAAAGTTGATATACCTGCTGCCAATATCCACCCGATGCCTACGGATGGTTCAACGCCCGAGGCTGACGCCGAGAAGCATCAATCCCAGCTCCACGAGTTTTTCGGAACGGCAAATGGGCAGTTTCCTGAATTCGATGTCATCTTACTCGGTATCGGCGATGATGCCCATACTGCCTCGCTGTTTCCTCATACAGAAGCCTTAAAAGTCCAAGACCGTCTCGTGACAGTTGGCAACAAAGACGGTCAGCCCCGCATTACCTTTACTGCACCTCTGATCAATCATGCTCGCTGTGTGGTGTTTCTGGTTGCGGGTGCGGGGAAACAAGCGGCGCTGGCGCAAATCTTTGCTCTAGAAGCGGATGCCATGACTTATCCTTCTCGTTTAATTCAACCTCAAGGGGAACTTTGGTGGTTATTGGATGAGTCAGCAGGTCAAAATCTTAAGCACAATTAAGATAGATCGCTGCTAACCCATCACAAGGTGTGCAAATCTGACCGTCCACTATGCTTTCATAGGGAGGATAGATAACCGGCAGCAAGGAGGTTAATCAACGGTTCTATGATTGTCTGCCCTAACTGCAATCACCAAAATCCGGATGGAGCTACTCAATGTGAAGCTTGCTATACTCCCTTACCTGCAACCATGCCTTGTCCTAACTGTGGTGCCAGCGTTCAGACAGACGCGGCTTTCTGTGGGCAGTGTGGTTTTAGATTGAATGCCAGTGGTTCACCTGCTGGAGAAACATCGGCTCCTAATTTCCCAGATCTGGTTGCGCCCGAACCCCTAATTGAGCCTGAACCGCTACCTGTTGGCGCTTCTAACCCAGAAGAACTGAATCAAATCAGTCCACCGGCTTCCGAGCGGTCTTCTGGGCTTCCGCCAACAGTCGTCAGTCAGCCCCCCACGCCAGAGTCAGAAAACACCAGTCCTCCTGACCCTGCGCCCGTCCCACCCACGCCGCCAACGGTCACGAGTTCGCCGCCTCCGCTTCCGGTAGTTCCGAGCAGCTCGTTCCCGCCGCCAGTGACTGCCCCTGGTACGGCGAAAACTCAGTTGCAGATTCAGTCAGTTTCTCTGCTACATCTGCAAACCAATACGCAAATTGAGCTGCCTGCTAATCTTTCAGTGATTCATGTAGGCAAGCCCAATGACCAAATTCCTCCGGATATAGACGTTTCTGGGTTTCCCAACTCAGAGATCGTTTCCCGAGTTCATGCGGATATCCGAGTCGAGGGAGACACTTACTACATTGAGGATGTTGGAAGTTCCAATGGTACTTATATCAACCATACGCCTCTATCCAGAGGAAACAGGCACCGATTGCGACCAGGCGATCGCATTAGTTTGGGGAAAGGCGACCAAGTGACATTTTTGTTTCAAAGTTCTTGAGCCGTACCATCCACAAAGGTCTGCAACGTGCTGTGTGCAAGTTCGCTAAACGATTAGAGGATGAGGGGTCACAGCAAATTGCAGACCTGGTTTTTAAGTGATAGCCTAGGAAATAGTAATCCAAAAAAACTAACACTCTTACGAGTTGCTGGCTTTTATGGGTTGAACGAGCATTTACCATGACGCGCACGGTAACTGCACGGGCAAGAGTGGCAGCCAGTCATAGATATCGATCGTTCATATCTATTCTGGCGGCACCCCTTGACATCAGTCATAGACAAGTGTACCACCGGTGATTACTCTGACCCTGCTGCATCCCCTCCAGTCTGTGCCTGTTCAAAGTTGGCCGTTTGAAAACGAATCCTTGATTCGGATTGGTCGGTCAACAGACAATGAGGTTATTCTTTATAGCGCCGTAGTTTCCCGTCACCATGTAGAGCTACGACGAAATGTTTCTGGTTGGGTAATTGTCAGTCTAGGTGCCAATGGAACCTATATTGATGGCAAACGCATTACCCAAATGCCAGTTGAAGATGGGATGATTGTTCGTTTGGCAAGTTCTGGTCCGAAAATTCAGATTCGCCTAGAAGGAGAAATCCCCACAGCAAAGCTAAAAACGGCTTTAAGCAAACGTGCTTCTTCTCCACATAAAGGCCTCGACGCATCAAAAGAGACGTTTGTCAACCACACGAGCCAGCACAAGGAAGACGCGAGCTAATCTACTTACAAGTTTTATCGTCTCTGCAAACTGAATTCTCTAATTTCCTTACTCATTCTCCCCAATTGGGGAGAATGAGTTTTGAGTTTTATATGTTGTTTTCTGCTCTTAAAGACTTCCGCACTTCAGTACAGTTGTTCGTAAATGTTCACAAATTTAACCTAGGCAGTAGAGAAGCTCTGAGGTTAGAGTGATGGGAAATTTCATATAGAGTAGCGATTTCTTACAAGGAGAATTGCTACCTCAAATAGCCAAAAGCACACTATATAACCGAGAGTGTGCTTTTGGTACGTAAACCTGAGACTGGCACTTGCAAAATCAAATAAGCTCATACTCCTAGATAGGGTGAACACCAATGAGTTCTCAAGATGACAAAGACAACGAGCTTCAGCGTCGAGAACAAGAGCTTCAGGCACGAGAGCGTGCAATTCGGCTCCGGGAACTAGAGGCCGAAATCAATCAACCGTTGCTGTATAAAACTCAAAAGCATCAGAAGCCTGAGAGTTTGTTAAAACAGCGGTACGGCAAACTTATCAAGGTAGGGCAGTTTCTCGCTCTAGTCATTGCTGTTGTGGTTGCGATTCGGATCGCAACTACGCTTGCCTTCGTCATTATGGTGGGGGCTGTGGCTTGGGTTGCTTACAAGCTTTTTTTTCAACGCGATCGCGCCAAACCTTAACGTAGGATATTTTCTCAGGGTTAAGAGGAATAATGGTACTGGCTTAAGGCGAAAGTTGCAGGTATTAGAGAAAACCCGGACTTGGGGAAACCCCCAAACCCCCATTGGGGGACATGCGTCTCCCCCTCTCCCCCGCGCAAGGGTTGATTAATGGTTAAGTCAGTGCCATTAGGGATAAGAGCAACTCTCTTGGACACGAACAGGTGGCTTACCCTTGAGCAGACTTATTGATACCAACCAGTAAGTCTATTAGCACAGTGAGTTCTGGGAATTATTGTTACGAAGAATAACATGTAGCAGAAAAGACTCACTTGAAACTTGAGTAATAATTATGCGATCGCTAATGCTAGCGATCGCAGCGTGCAAACACAGCTTAACAGCTCAGTTAATACGAGTAGGTTTGATTGATGAGAAACTGGCCTTCATGGATTCCCGATCCGAATGCCTGGACGAGCGCAATTCTCCTCATTTTGCTGATGAGGGGTCTG
>DATNPT010000545.1:0-4303 GCA_036703075.1 Chroococcales cyanobacterium | reverse complement strand
CTGCTAGCCCACCTGAGCAAACCCCAAACGCTGGCAAAATTGTGTCAGTTTTAGACAGCTCGGACTACCAAAATATGAAATTTGACCTGTCACCGGACGGACAAGCGATCGTCGTTCAACGGGTAAATCGACTGAACGTTGATGATGCTGGGTTGTGGGTTTTGCGATCGAACGCGCCTTGGCAACCCTTACTCAAACAAGCAGGTGGAGATTTTCTGATTGCACCGGACAGTTCAACATTGGCAAATACGCAAGGAGAGGGCGTGAGCATTGTGCCACTGATACCTCAAGCAAAGCCCTTAGATTTTTTGCCTCAGTTTAGCCAAGTCCTAGCTTTCTCCAGAGACGGCGTTCAAGCCGCAATGGTCAAGAGTAACAGCGATGCGACGCGATCGCTTTTTTGGGTCACCAACCGAGGAGTTGAGAAAGAACTCATACGCATTAGCGGTGAGTTTGTCGAAGGCGAATTCGACCCCAGCGGGCAAAAACTCTACTGCCTGATGGATCGCGTGATGGAAGACAAACAGCAGCTAGCTATTGCCGTGATTGACTTGAAAACCTTGAAAGTAGAACCACTAATTGTTCTTCCCAAGCAGCGAGGTGATATTGAAATGAGTTTGTCCCCCGACGGTTTAGCACTGCTATTCGATCGCGTTTCGATTAAACAGACGCTACCGGCAAGTGACGATCTGACAACGAGTGCAGGAAGTGCGATCGCATCGAGTCGTCTCGGGTTGCTACCTTTAGAAGAGAAAAGTTCACAAGCAGCTAACTCTACACCCCAGCAAGAACTACTTTTACAAGGCTTTCACCCACGGTGGTTGCCCTAATCGAGGATTTTAGGAAGCTGCTTGCTGACGACCAGTGACGACTTCTTGCGGAGAGTCTGGCAGTGGGGGACGGATACACAAGTACAACAGAGGACCGGCCAGAGGCAGCGACGTTACCACCCAAAACAGTGAGGAATTTTTCATGCCTCGCCGTGCCATATCATCTCCTAAGAGTGCTGGCAATAGTAGCACTAACAGGCAAACAGCCAAACTCATGCCATTAATAAACTTACTAGTCTGAAACTGCTCGATGAAATTCCCCCAATCCCCGAACATTAACCCATAAGCAATTAAGGCGATCGCATTCAGGCTGAGGATAACACCAGTCCAACGAGAATCCAGCAGTTTTAGCCAGGTATCCTTGGAACCCGAAAACTCTTGATTCGGTTCGCGGAGTGCAAAGTAAGGCAGTAAACCAATTACTCCCGTCCCTACCGATGCTAAGACAAAAGACCATGCCGGAATCTTTTGCATCCTACCATCGAAGAATAAGAGACAACTGTGAATTAGCAGGCAAATACCGACTAGGTTAAAGATCGATAGAACGATAGGGTTGATGAGTTGCCACTGACCCGTGAACAAATTTTGTAGCAATTGTAGTATATCTGGCCGAATGGGAGGAGCGAATAAAACGATGTATCCAAGAAATCCTACCCAAATCGACCAAAAGGCTATTTTTCTGCTCATATCCTAAATTGGTAGTTTCCTTTTGGTGAACCGCACAATTTAGGTTAAATCAGCTTCAAACTGGCTGTTCTCTACCTGTGGTTACCTCTTGCCGTGAGTTGGGCAGTGGTGGACGGATACACAGATACAACAGAGGACCAACCAGAGGTAGTAGTGTTACTACCCAAAACAAGGCGGAATTTTTCAACCCTCGGCGTGCCATATCATCCCCCAAAAGAGTTGGAAACAAGAGGCACAACAGGCAAAAATCCAAGCTCATTACATGAATGAAACGATTAGTTTGCCACTGCTGGATAAAATCTCCCCAATCTCCCTTAACTAACCCAAAACCTAATAAAACTAAGGTTCCCAGCGTGAGGGCAACACCCAGCCAACGGGAATCTAATAACTTTAAGAACATACTTTTAGAACCCGCGAACTCCTGATTCGGTTGACGCAGTGCGAAGTAGGGCAAGAGAGCAAACGCTCCTACCCCGAAAGACGCTGCCGCAAAAGGCCATGCTGGAGTCTTTTGCTCCCTGCCATCGATAAACAGCAAGCAACTATAGATAAATGGCCAGATACCCATGATATTGAACAAGGCAATAATCAAGGGATTAATGCCGTCCCATTTGCCTGTGGAAAGATTTTTAATCAGTTCAACTGTGTCAGGTTGGTTGGGAGGAGCCAGGAAAAAAGCATAAATAATAACGCCAACCCAGATTAACCAAAATCCAATCTTTCTGCTCATAAAAAAGTAAGAATTAATGCCACTTTTACTTTTACAGATTGCAGAACTATTGTCTCTCTTTCTATCTGTAGGCTTTTCCTATATGCCTATTGGAATGTGAAATTAGGCGGGTTGGCTCAAGGTTTCTGTCAAATAATCAGCGGCAGCTTCGACTAAAGCGATCGCGTTTTCATAGAGCATGCGAGTTGGACCTAAGATTCCCACACTGCCTACAGGCATCTTACCTTGTCGATAGGTCGCACTCACCAGAGTACAGGTTCGCATGGGTTCCAACGGATTTTCTGAGCCAATTCGCACTTTCACGCGATTTTCCAAGCCAGTCGCCTCCGACCACTCAAAAATTACAGGCCAGAGTTGCTCTTGTTCCTCTTCCAATAGGTGTAAAAGCATCTGGACTTGCTGCAATTCAGAAAACTCAGGCTGACGCAGCACTTCCGAAACACCACGTACCATAATCGGTGTCGGTACAGGTGCCATCGTGCGGCGAGTCAACTCGGCCAGCAATATTTTCAAGAAATCAGCATAGCGAGCAAATTCTCGATCTAACTCGCTCCAATTTAGAGTCGCCAGTTCGCTAAGCGATCGCCCTCGCAGCTTACTATTCAAGAAGTTCGATAAAATCTGCAACTCTTGCTCGTCAATCGAACTCTCCGAGATTGTCTCATCCCTTAACTGGGGCAATTCCATCAAGACAGACTGCGTTTCATAAGCATCTGTCACCACAATTAGCATCACCCGCCCTGGTTCCAACTGCACTAACTGCAAATGCCGTAACCGCGTGGTACGAGTCTGAGGCATGGTAATTAAAGCAATGTATCCACTCACCGCCGCCAGGATTTGTGTGGCATTTCGCAATAGCGTCTCAAAATTTCCTTCCTCCACATTCAACTGTCCTAAGAGTATTTGCTCAGCTTGACGCCCTAATGTCTCAGATGGTGCGATCAATTGATCGACATAAATTCGGTATCCGGAGTCAGAAGGAATCCGTCCCGCAGAGGTATGAGGCTGATAGAGTAAACCCACTTTTTCGAGAACGCCCATGCAAGAGCGAATGGTTGCAGGGCTAACGCTCAGGTCATACTCTGTCGCCAATGCTTTGGAACCCACTGGTTCTGCCGTCGCAATGTAGTGACGGATAGTAGCCCACAGAATTTGTTGTTGCCGATTCGTCAAACTTACTTGCTGGGACATTTGAACAAAAGCCGATTTTAATCCGATTTTAAACAGGGAATTCTACAGATTTAGGAGTTTGGGTGAATGACGCGGGTACCCCGTGCTGCAACCATGACTGCCCTCAGGGTCTAGAGAGGATGTGGCAATGCACTCTTAGATTGGTATTGGCTTTAAGATAGCAGAAGAAACTCTAGGTAGTGGTTTGCCATGAACGGCAGCTAGTACCGAGGAATACTAGGATCGACAATTAGCGAATACGCCTCAATACCTCCAACCACATTTTTGACATGGGTGAATCCCTGACCGATTAACCACTGGCACATCTGAGCGGAGCGAACGCCGTGATGACACAGGACAAGCGTTTCGGCGTCTGGATCGAAGCGAGAGTGGATGCGCTCTGACCAATCGGCAAATTCACTTAAAGGGAGAACCTCGAAGCCTTCCACATATGCGATCGCAACTTCCGGCTTTTCTCGCACGTCAATTAGCTGTAGTCCCTCAGGGGACTCCTGCATTCGCTTTGCCAGTTCTTCAACGCTGATTTGGGAAATGGGTTGACCAAAGGATTGATGAGCCATCAAATTTATCTACATCTGTTTATTATTAGCCTGGAAACGACTGCCAACAGGAACGCTGTAGCAGTACTAGAAGACAAACATCTTAATATTTATTATTTATATCTGAATCAGGGCAAAAAACTGAAATACTAAAACTGCCTATCCCTATCATTGAAAAATAAGGACTAGGAGTTGTAGGAGAATCTAGAAGAAGGAACGAGAATTCAACCACGACATATAATAGGCGTGGAATTGGGAATATTTCTCCCTCAATCGCTCTTGGACGCGGTCAAGATTCACCATGAAGCTACGCTCGTTTTTTTATG
>DATNPT010000544.1:0-4488 GCA_036703075.1 Chroococcales cyanobacterium | reverse complement strand
TTGGAACCTACCTTCACTACACTGAGTTGCAAGATATTGTAAGAATGTAGTTTTACCTGACCCTGGTTTACCCAGCACCATCAATCGCGAGTAATTGGTGGCAACCTCTAATCCTGGTACTCGTTTCGGGATGGCTGTGTCTATCCAGCGGAAATCGAAATCTTCAGTGGATGACTGGATACGTCTTTGCAAATCAGAAAGCTCTACCCTTTGCTGGCTAGTAATTTGCTCCAGGATGTGAACGTCTACATAGAGCTCGGCAATACTAACGGGTTGGGCAATATCCAAGAGCTGAATGTTGCTATACAACGTTTGGATTTTGTCATGGCAGTGCTGTCGGATTTCTTGGACTAGGGTGTCGATGACCGAACCATCGTTTTGTCTCTCTAAAGGTGGTTCTGGGATTTCTAGGGGGTCTAGATCCAATTCCTCGCTAATTTCGATAAAGTTTAAAGAGTAGATGGGTTTGCCATTTAAGAAGTTGTAGATAGTGGCACGAGAGAGTTTTAGCTTACGTGCCAGAGACTGTTGAGTATAGCCATGCAGACTGAGAGCCTGCTTGACTTTAAGAATCTTATCTTGAGCCACTCTCATTGACCGCGACATTTCAATAGCTCTCTGACAAAAGTTAAGTTTTGCTACATAGCTGTAGTACTTATCGTTTTTGCTGTACTACTGCAATAAGCTGATTTACAGGTTTTTTCCCATCATAATCCTCTTGATTACTGCTCCTGTGCAATACAGGCAAGTCATACACAAGTTAGGCAAAAGTCAAGCTATCTCAATCCGTTTTTAGGGCAAAGCTCAAGCAGCGATCGGGTTAAATGAATGAATAGAAGCGATCGCACAGCAGGAGACTCTCTTTGTCGATCGCTAACCACATGCTACACGTCGCACTCTCAATCACTGCTCAAGGCATGAAGCGATCGGCGTTTTCGGAGAAGAAGTTGCTAGGAAGGAGACACTATGACTACTGTCTTGCTTGTGGAAGATGAACCGCTTAATGTTCGCGTATTATCAAAAATCTTGACCAAACGAGCAGGTCTAGACGTTAAACACACCGAGGATGTCGAAGAAGTAATGGCGATCGCTCAAGCGGGTGTTGCCGATATTATTTTGATGGATGTCTCGCTCGCACACAGCACTTATCAGGGCAAGCGCGTGGATGGTATCAAAATTACTCAAATGCTCAAAGCTAATCTCATCAGTGCCAAGATTCCGGTTATCCTGGTAACCGCCAATGCTGCGCCAAGCGATCGCGAGGAGCTGCTCAAAGCTAGCGGTGCGGATGAATTAATCCCAAAACCTATTCTCGATCAGCAGCAGTTCGTAGACAAAGTCCTCTCATTTTTGCCTTAAGCTTAATCAGTTTAAGAGTGAGCATCTTCTACTTTGCAAGCTTCTTCAACAGGCTGTTGTGGAGCAAGTTCATCAATGATCGTGACGAAAATAGCTGCGAGCGGCACCGCTAGTAGGACTCCCACTAATCCGAGTAGCTTACCCATGATTAAAAAGGCAAGAATTACGATCATTGGGTTAAGTTTTACCTGCTGTCCCATGATGATTGGCTGGATGAGGTGAACCTCTACCTGGTTCAAAATCAAGAAATATACCAAAACAAGTATGGCTTTGGTCGGTGAGATACTCAGCGCAACCAATGCTGGCAGAATTGCGCCTACAATCGGGCCTGCATAGGGAATAACCTCCAAAATTCCGGCCAGAACTCCTAAAGAGACAGCTAAAGGGACTTGGAAAATGCCCAGCCCCAGCACAGCGCCGACACCGACGATTAGCATCGCCATCCCTGTGCCAAAAATCCAGCCGCGTAGTCTAACCTTTGTCGATTCGAGAAACCGTCTAATCCTTTTGTGTTGCCGACGCGGAGTCAATCGGAGAAGTCCTCCCACCAACGCTTCGGGATCGTAAGCCATGTACAAGGCTAGAAACACTGTAGCTACCGCCTGAAGGGACAGATCGAACGTACTTCTGAGCAGCCGTGGGAAGAAACTTACCGTGCGATCGAGAATACCCTTTAACTGCTCTAAACCTTGGGATAGGTCAGGAACATAACTCACTCTACTGTGAAGCTGACGGGACAAGTCGATCAGAGCGGTTAGATATCTGGGCAATGCCAAGGACAAATTTTGAGCTTCTCGGATAAAGCTGGGAACCATCACCAGCCCCAGAAATAACCCAAACGCTCCAATCAGCCCAACTAGTATCATCACGGCTACCCAGCGCACCCGAACCATCCTCTGCAACCATCGCAACGTTGTCCGAAGGACGAGGGCTAAAAGTGCTGCAACCGCTACTAGCTCTAGAACCGGCAATAGGTTGTAGAGAATAATCAGCCCAGCCGCGACAAACACGGCAAGGGGTGCGCCGCGAGTTAGCTGACGCCATAGACCGTTTCTGTGCCTTCTAACTCGAAGTTTTTTAGGTCGAAAATTTGGCATTCCCAGATTGTGACATACTGCCGATCCTAACCTCTAACGGAGGTTGACGCAGGCTTCTCGCTTGAGGGATGTCTGACGCTTGCGTTGGTTTTGCGATCGCGTTCGGAGATACCCCATCATCCTTATTTACTATAGGGGCTGTGATGTTCCGGTCACTAAGGTAAGAATGCTACTCGTTTTCTAGCGCGATCGATGCGTGAGAGGATGTCTGAGAAGGCATGATCGAGGCGGCGACTAAATAGCTAACTTTTGACCAAGTTGCTTTGCCCGTTGTCTTAAGAACTGAGGTTCTCTAGTAGCCAATGTACAGTGAGTACGTTCTCTCATATGCCTTATTCTCAAAAAGAACCCGCGAAGATTGTCGCAGAATATCGTCGTCAAACAATTCGACAGCTTCTGTTTACAGTTGCATGGTTTATTCCCAGTCTTACGATTATCTGGTCCGATCGCATTGATTTTGAACAGAAGAAGCCGTTCTTACTTACAGGTCTGTTACTCTTAGCTGTTGCTTCATTTTTCAATAACCGCTGTCCTAACTGTGGCTGGTTTCTAGTTTTTAGCTGGGAACGCAACTCGCGTGAATGTCCGAACTGTCATGTTTCATTACGCAATCCACGCCACTAGTGCAAGAAGGCAGAAGGCAGAGGGCAGGAGACAGAAGGCAGAGGCGAGAAGGGAAGATGATTTTATCTCTTAACACTTTTTTACATGCCTTCAATGATTTGTGGCTACCTCCTTAACAGCGAACTCAAATTAAAAAACTCGGCATGGTGTTGTACGACGCATAAGGTGCTGCATTGATGCACAGCGATGAATTAACAAAAGTTAACCAATTACTCTAACTCACTTAACAGCGAAACCTTATGAGATCATTAAATACGGTCAACAGTGATTAATGAAGTTTTAAGAAAATGGCACAAGATCGCAAGCCAACAGTCGTAGTCACAGGTACGTCTTCCGGGGTGGGTTTGTACGCCGCGAAAGCCCTTGCTAAACGAGGATGGCAGGTAGTCATGGCTTGTCGGGATTTAGAGAAGGCGGCAAAAGCTGCCCAAACGGTGGGAATCCCCCAAGACAGCTACACCCTCATCCATATTGACCTAGGTTCTTTGGAGAGCGTTCGACGGTTTGTGGAAAACTTTAGGGCACGCGGCTTGACTCTAGACGCTTTAGTTGGCAACGCCGCCATCTATATGCCCTTATTAAAAGAGCCATTGCGAAGCCCAGAAGGTTACGAGTTGACCATGACGACCAATCACCTCGGTCATTTCCTCCTGTGCAACCTGATGCTGGAAGATTTGAAGAAGTCCTCTTATCGCGATCGCAGGCTTGTTATTTTGGGAACCGTGACGCACAACCCAGATGAACTGGGCGGGAAGATTCCACCACGTCCGGATTTAGGCAACTTTGAGGGCTTTGCCGCAGGATTTAAAGAACCGATCTCGATGATTGACGGTAAGCAGTTTGAACCCGTCAAGGCGTATAAGGACAGCAAGGTTTGCAACGTGTTGACGATGCGGGAACTGCATCGGCGCTATCACGAATCAACCGGCATTACCTTCAGTTCTCTCTATCCAGGATGTGTTGCAGATACACCACTGTTTAGAAATCACTATCCCCTATTTCAGAAACTCTTCCCCTGGTTCCAGAAGAATATCACAGGGGGATATGTGTCTCAGGAGTTAGCGGGTGAGCGGGTTGCAGCAGTGGTTGCCGACCCTGAATACCGCCAATCTGGAGCTTACTGGAGTTGGGGGAATCGCCAGAAGAAAAATGGACAGTCGTTCGTTCAACAAGTGTCTCCCCAAGCCCGCGATGATGAAAAGGGTGTGCGGATGTGGGAGTTGACCGCCAAGTTGGTTGGACTGGCGTAATCGGATAAGACTAAGCCTCAGGGCGCACAGCCGTCATTGGTGTCAATTTAAGGTTGGCTGGGCGGTTAAAACCGCAGCTATACAAACGAAACCCGCCTGCGCGGGTTTCAAAATCCTTAATATTTCGTTAGTCCGCGCAGGCGGACTTGGTTTTTATA
>DATNPT010000537.1:0-18383 GCA_036703075.1 Chroococcales cyanobacterium | reverse complement strand
GTCTGGGTTGTCAACCGCTTGCAAGCAATACTCCAACCGCCAGTTGGTTTCGCCTGACGCTGGTGGTTTGAGAGCGAAGCAGGTACGCCATAGATTTTGGCCTAGAGTTTGGGTGGTGGGTGCGACGATGTTCTGTTGTACAGGTGTTGTCCAGGTAGACAGTGCTGTCTCTAGCCGAGCAAGAGCCTCTGTGGGAAGCTCTTGCGTGTCCGATGAAGTGGAGAGCATTCGCAACCACTCCTGCATGGGCGATTCCACGGTGGGTATAGCCTGAGACTCAATCCAACTACGAATCTGAACATCAATCGCACTGCTCAAGAATCCTAACAGTAATTCTTGAGGCTCTGGGAATTTTAGATTTTGGATTAGGGATTTCGGATTAGGGGTTGAAGATTGGCGAGCCGGTTCTGAGGAAGATGCAGAGATTTTGCTCAGTCTCTGGGTGTCCTCTTTTCCCACTCCCTGATACGCTCGGCAGGCAGAGGGCATGAGCTGGGTAAACTTTTCTAAACGTGCTTGATCCACAGCACTATCCAGCAACGGCTGCCAACGGGCAACAACATCGCTAGTTGGTTTTTGGTACAGTCCCGGTAAAAACTTACACCGAGTGAGCAAATCTAAGCTCCACCGCATCACCTGCGACCAAAACCGCAGTTCTCCTCCTACGTAAGTATCAGACGCTTGAAACGAGCCAAGGGGTATTGCTTGGAGAAATTTCACCGTATCTGGAGGCGTGAGACAAAATCCTTCGACGCACCAGAGTTGCAGTTCTAATGGCGAGGCGTCTGCATCACTCGAAGTCATCTGAGTCGAGAGGGCAGGATAGGCGGGTTCTTTTGCTTGTGGAGGTTGAGTTGGTAGAGCAAGGACTTGCGTTTGCCATTGCTGTGCATTGCTCTGTGAGGTACTGTTACGACTACCCTTACCAGAATTTCCAGATACCTCCATAAACTCACCGATCGCAAGATTGTGAGCTTGCAAAAAGGCTGTCAATTCCGCTTGCGTCATTGCAAACGGATGATGAGCAGCGCCATCGATCGGGGTTGTCTCTACAGATGCCCGCGTGCGCCAAGTTTCTCCCCAGATAAATAGATAACCATTGTTTTCGTCAAGTATCCAACTGCCATGTAAAATTGCCATGCTTAAAGTGCTTTTAGATGTGAAACTTAAGTGATTGAATCGATGAGTTCTAACGCGATCGCTCTTTTTCTACTTCAGTATTTTTTGGCATCTTAAACAACCCTCTTTGACCTCAAACCAGCCATAGTACATAAGTGCTACGATTGCGACAGAGAGAAAAACGTGATAAAAGAAGGACGAAGTACTACATGGTAGAACTAGACAAGTCAATATCCTTCGATGGACGGGATATTCGACTGAAAGTCGGTCTACTTGCTCCACAAGCAGGTGGGTCCGTGTTAATTCAGTCGGGAGACACAGCAGTTTTGGTAACAGCGACGCGTGCTCGTGGTAGAGAAGGCATAGATTTTCTTCCCTTATTGGTGGATTACGAGGAAAGACTGTACGCCGCAGGTCGGATTCCAGGTGGTTTTTTGCGACGGGAAGGGCGTCCTCCAGAAAAAGTGACGCTGATCAGCCGTCTCATCGATCGCCCGCTACGTCCCTTGTTTCCGAGTTGGCTGCGAGATGACATTCAGATCGTAGCAACTACGCTGTCAATGGATGAACAAGTACCGCCCGATGTTTTGGCAGTAACGGGCGCTTCGATTGCTGTATTGCAAGCCCAGATTCCATTTTATGGACCCATGGCAGGAGTGCGCGTGGGTTTAGTGGGAGATGATTTTATTATCAACCCAACGTATAAAGAAATTGAGTCGGGAGACCTGGATTTAGTGGTCGCCGGTTCCCCAGACGGCGTGATTATGGTAGAAGCTGGCGCCAACCAACTACCAGAACAAGACATTATCGAAGCGATCGACTTCGGTTACGAAGCGGTGCGGGACTTGATTCAAGCTCAGCGAGAGTTGCTGGCTCAATTGGGGATTGAGGTGACGATGGAGGAGCGACCAATAGAAAGCTCAGTCCTCGATAGCTTTGTTCGCGATCGCGTCACGGACCAAATCAAAGGCGTCCTCTCGAAATTTGACTTAGACAAAAACGCTCGCGATACGGCCTTAGATGAAATTAAGGAAAATTCTGTCGTAACAGCAATCTCTGAACTGGCAGAAGACGACCCGATCCGAGTCGCCACGACGGAAGATAGCCAATTAGTCGGCAAGGTGTTCAAAAGCCTGACCAAAGAACTGATGCGTCGGCAGATTGTTGAAGACGGCGTCCGGGTGGATGGTCGCAAACTCGATGAAGTACGCCCGGTGTCTTGTAAGGTAGGTCTATTGCCGCGGCGAGTTCATGGTAGTGGTTTGTTTAACCGGGGACTGACCCAAGTGCTATCGACAGCCACCTTGGGAACGCCAGGGGATGCCCAAAAGCTGGATGACCTGAATCCCGAAGAAGATAAGCGCTATCTGCATCACTACAATTTCCCGCCATTTTCCGTGGGGGAAACGAAACCGATGCGATCGCCCGGACGCCGTGAAATCGGTCATGGGGCCCTGGCCGAACGCGCTTTAGTCCCCGTGCTGCCGCCACAAGATCAATTTCCCTACGTCCTGCGGGTCGTGTCGGAAGTACTTTCTTCCAACGGTTCGACCTCAATGGGTTCGGTTTGTGGGTCTACCCTCGCGCTGATGGATGCTGGTGTGCCCATTACGAAGCCAGTTAGCGGTGCGGCCATGGGTCTGATTAAGGAAGGAGATGAAGTTCGCATTCTCACGGATATTCAAGGGATTGAAGACTTTTTGGGTGACATGGACTTCAAGGTCGCGGGTACCGACACGGGTATCACGGCGTTGCAAATGGACATGAAAATCACAGGTCTGACGATCGATGTCATTGCCAAAGCGATCGAGCAAGCCCGACCGGCCCGATTGCAGATTCTAGAGAAAATGCTCCTTGCCATTGACACACCGCGTACAGAACTGTCGCCTTTTGCCCCGCGTCTGTTGACCATGAGAATCGATCCAGAACTGATTGGTCTGGTGATTGGTCCTGGAGGCAAGACGATTAAGGGCATTACCGAAGCGACCGGGGCCAAGGTGGATATTGAAGACGACGGTACGATTACCGTTTCTGCGATCGACAGTGAAAAGGCGAAGAAGGCAATTAATATCATTCAAGGCATGACCCGCAAGCTGAATGAAGGGGATGTCTACGCCGGTCGCGTGACTCGGATTATTCCCATTGGTGCCTTTGTCGAAGTGCTGCCTGGAAAAGAAGGCATGATCCACATTTCTCAACTCGCTGACTATCGAGTGGGTAAAGTGGAAGACGAGGTTGCTGTTGGAGACGAGGTGATTGTTAAGGTACGGGAAATCGACAGCAAAGGTCGCGTCAATCTCACCCGTTTAGGGATTCATCCAGACGAAGCCGCAGCAGCACGGGCAGCGGCAGCTGTGACCTAAAGCCCTTGTGAAGGGATGAGTTTTGAGGCGAGATCGCCGGAAATTGAGAGTAGGATGATGGTTTAGATTTGATGAATTAGGAATTATTAATGATGAAAAAATTCCTAATTCTTCAAAGTGGGAAGGAGATTTAAACTCCTCCCCAACTGTGGTAAAAGCCTCTGACCCAAGTTCCTCGTTCAGAATTCGCACGTTTCCAATTCAGATGAAGCACCGTTTGTTTCTCGCTTTAGCGATTGTAGTGTTGGTGCCATTAGCGATCGGCTTTGCCGGTGCGCCTAGCGCAATCGCATTTGGAGTGAGGAGTACGCCATCAGCACCAATACCAGCACCAAGTATGGAGATATCAACGGCAACGCCTTTACGATCGTTAGCCCAGAAACGAGGAATTAGCATTGGTGCGGCAGTCGAATTGGAACCGTTTTACAATGATGCTAACTATCGTCAGGTACTGGCACGGGAATTTAATACCTTGGTGCCAGAAAATGCCTTTAAATTTCAATTTTTGCATCCAAATCCCGATCGCTACGATTTTAGCCATGTCGATCGATTAGTGGAATTTGCCAAAGCTCACAACATGCAAGTCCGAGGGTCTCCCCTAGTCTGGCATTACGCTCAACCCGACTGGCTGAACCAGGGTAAGTTTACGCGAGAGGAGTTGCTCGGAATTCTGCAAACTCATATCCAGACTGTCGTTGGTCGCTATCGGGGTCAGGTTTTTGCTTGGGATGTCGTGAATGAAGCTCTCAATCGCGACGGTTCGTTACGAGACACGATTTGGCTTCGCCACATTGGGCCAGAATACATCGATCTAGCCTTTCGTTGGGCGCATGAGGCCGACCCAAACGCTCGCTTATTTTACAGCGACTACGGCAATGACGAACTTGGTCGCAAAGCCAACGCCATGTACACTATGGTATCAGGGCTGCTTCAGCGCGGTGTCCCGATTGATGGTGTAGGTATGCAAACTCACAAAAGACTGGGCTACGCACCGCGATTAAATCTACTGTCCGAAAATATTGGGCGACTGGAAAAATTGGGTTTAGAGGTACAGTTCACGGAACTAGATATAACGATTCAAGATGGTACTGGTAGTAGGGAAGAGCGCTTAATGAAGCAAGCTCAAACTTACCGCTCACTTCTCCAAACGTGCCTTGCTTTTAAAAACTGTACAGCCTTTATCACCTGGGGATTTACCGATCGCTATACCTGGCTTGGCAGTTTGACGGGTCAATTAGAGGCACCTCTGCTGTTTGATGAATCTTATCGTCCTAAACCGGCTTACAACGCGATCGAGGACGTTCTGAGTTCTCACTCAGGCAAATAGCGATCGCTATTCCAGAATACAGGGAGCATCATTCCAACTTCAGCTCATGTCAAAGTTATGAAGCATCGTTTGTTGCTCGCTTTAGTCGTTTTCGTCTTGGTGTCTTTATTCTCCATTGCTAAGGTCAGCAGCATTCCTGCCACACCAGAACCGTCCGCAGCACCATCTGTCGAGATATCGTCCTCAACCTCTTTACGATCGCTCGGGCAAAAGCAAGGGATAGAGATGGGTACAGCCGTGGAAATGGCACCCTTTTATAAAGATGCCAACTACCGTGCTGTGCTAACACGAGAATTTAGCATTTTGGCACCCGAAAATGCTTTTAAGTTTGCATCCATACATCCAGTACGCGATCGCTACGACTTTACCGCGACAGATACCCTAGTAGCTTTTGCTAAAGCCCATAACATCAAAGTACGGGCTCATCCCTTGGTCTGGCATGATTCATTACCCAACTGGTTGTATGACAAGGAGTTTACGCGTGAGGAATTACTCGCCATTCTCAAGGATCATATTCAAACCCTAGTCAGTCGCTATCGAGGTCAAATCTATGCCTGGGATGTCGTCAGTGAAGCGATCAATCGGGATGGCTCATTGCGAGACACGATATGGTTGCGGCATATTGGCCCGGAATATATCGATCTAGCCTTTCGTTGGACGCATGAAGCTGACCCTCAAGCTCGCTTATTTTATACCGACTACGCCAACGAAGAACGGGGCCGCAAGCCAGATGCCATGTACGAATTAATGGCCGGTTTGCTGCAACGTGGCATTCCGATTCACGGCGTGGGATTTCAATCACACCGATGGCTGGACGGTCCACCGAAGCTAGATGCTCTAGTCGAGAACATGACTCGGCTCAACAACCTAGGTTTAGAGGTGCAATTTACCGAGGTGGATGTGCAAATTCAGAGAGGAACGTTTGGGAGTCGGGAAGAGCGATTGGTCGCGCAAGCTGATGCATACGGTACGCTGTTGAAAGCCTGTGTGATTACCAAAAACTGTACGGCATTTGTCGTCTGGGGATTTACAGACCGCTATAGTTGGATTGCTGGCTTAACCGGCCAATTAGATGCTCCCCTGATTTTTGATGAGTCGTATCATCCAAAACCTGCCTACTATGCTCTGCAAAAAGTTTTGAACTCTGAGTTTTAGCCCTCTCGATGGACGCGATCGAGAAACGGGGGCCATACTTGGAGAACACTGGTTTGATACTAGCTTTGAGAAAGATATCTCTGAAGGCAGCCGTCGAACTCATACAATCCCTTGGACATTAAGCAAACATAACTGTAGACATCAGGCTTTGATACTGAAAACGAAAGCCAAGAACTGAAAGAAAGAATACATGTCTACAAATTTGTTCAAAATGCGTCCAACCGACTATTTATCAGAAAATTCTATTGATGACAAACAGCAATCTCATTTGGGTATCCTGCCAGAACGATTTGCTATTGTTGTCTGCGGTTTGCTAATTGGTGTGGTCGCTATCCCAATACTGGTTGTGATTCAGGCTTTGTCTGCTTTATTTTGGGGTACGACTACGGTTTTTCGGCTACTTAATGGTAGGGGATTATTGGATGAAAGGGATGAACTTTGAGGTCGGTAGAACCTAAGTACTGGTTAGAGTATCGTGTTCGCATACAGTCGTCTACCCGAACGTGCCTATTCAGCCAAGCAGTCCTCGGAGAATACATTTAGCCCGCAGTTTCTTACTCCGTGCGGTTTAGAATAGAGAAATCAATTAAACTAAGTGTTTCTTTGCGTGAAGCAAGTATCAATCGGTTTGGTCTACACATTTCAACCTCACCAGATTGTTTGTTTAGAGCATGAGAGTACTCGCTTATACGCCGAAGTCATTGAAGTGGTGATACAACGGCAAGTTTGTTGGGTACGTCCTGTGATACTAGCGGTACCTATGGCTGGCAACGAGCAGCTATCTGTACCATCACCCGAACAGCTAACTGTGTACGACTTGCGATCGGGTTCCGATTTGCTATGGCCTGCCAGTTTATTTAAACCCGCTCTAGATACTGAAGTTATTCCCCTTTTAGGGCAACTGGATGTCAAAGCTGACACTAGTTCGGATGCTCATCAGCATCTAAGCCGTTTCATCAGCAAGGTTTGGCAAGCCTATAAAAATCTATTTGAGAGGTCATAAACCTGCTCGGTATTCAAGTTGGATTGCTTCACCCATTTACCTTTTGCCAACGGTTAGTTGTAACAGACAATAAACTACTAAACACTAATGAGAAAATCGAGGTTGATCGAGGTGTTTTGTTAAATGCACATCAACTTAGCGCATCACAAACTTGACTCCTACTATTGATAGATAAACGTTTGCTGAGTAAATCGTTGCTGATTTAAACAGTAAATAAACAACTTACAACTATTTGTCATATAGAGTAATGCTAAATAGCAGAGCATCTCGAACTTTATAGACTTTTGAAGATCAGATGCAATTCACTGAGTTAAGCTAAGACACATCTCAACTGCTTAGTCATAATCTCCCCGTCATCATCAATTCACAATGTAAATGCACAACAGCTTATTGAGAAAGCAAGCCCCGTTGAACCGTCATCTCTCTAAATAGATAAAAAATTGTACCCATTTACACTAATCCGATTAAATGTTAGGAGTCTATCACAAATCAGTGTGTTCTATGTTGCACTCATGTTTAAAATCGTTAAAATTGAAAATTGTAGGTATGCTTAAATCATTCAATTTAAGGAAAACTTCAGCCCAGGTTAAATATGATTTGGCATCACCAACTGGGTAACACTGAAAAATTCAAAAGGAATTTTGCTAACAATGAATTGCCGCGATATTCAATTTTGCGATCGCAAATCTCGCATCGATTATTGCCAACTTCAGGAACTATTTCGCTTGACAGCGTTCTGGGCGCAAGACCGAAAAGTGGACGAGTTGAAAGTGGCGATCGCAAATAGCGAACCCGCGATCAGTGTCTGGAATGGCAAGCAACTGATTGGATTTGCCAGAGCAACCTCAGATGGAATCTATCGAGCCACTATTTGGGATGTTGTCGTTCACCCTGACTATCGTGGCGCAGGTCTAGGAAGTAAATTGGTAGAAACAGTGCTCTCACATCCCCGAATGAACCGAGTAGAGCGAATTTACCTGATGACGACTCATCAACAGCATTTCTACGAACGAATTGGTTTTAAGCGTAACGCTAGTACAACTATGGTGCTGTACAACCAACCAGTTAGCCCTCTACCGACACCTGCTCTACAGGCTCAGGAGAGCCGAGGGGCATAGAACACTGAAGGCGGATCGACGTTTGGGTCGAATCACTTGTGGTTGGGTCGTCGGAGATAGGCAGCAGTTCCAAGCGTCCCTGCATCACTTCAACTAGCGTTTGAGCCATTAATAAAGTCAGTCCTGCTGAAACACTGCCGGTTTCATTGGACTGCGTGTTGTTGTCAGGTGTCTGAGACAGTAGATCGATGGATTCGCTCCAAATGCGATCGGGAGATTGGATATCAATCCAAATACGCGCCTCTCGATCGTCTGGCAAGCTAGAGGTAGACACTCGAATGCTTCCTTCATTCATCTGCGCGATCGCTGAATCTACCAAAACTCTCAACACCTGACGAAAACGTCGGGGGTCTGCTGCCACGTAGATTGCCGGGTTAGGGGCAATGATTTCGAGTTGGAGATTGCGATTTGCCGCTTGCAGATGGGTCAGGGCATGGAGATCGTCGAAAACCCTGGTCAATGGCAAGGAGCGAATTTCCAAGCGGTTCGTGCCGTGCTCGGTTTTCGATACATCAATCACCTCGTCTAAAAGTTTCACCATCTTCATGGCAGAAGCATTCGCCTGCGCGACAAATTCTCGTTCTTCTTCTGGGGAGTCACACAGATCGGACAAAATTAACTGGTGCATACCAATCAGACTACTGAGTGGCGATCGCAATTCATGAGAGGTTCGTGCCAAAAAACCGGCTTTAAACTGGCTGATTTCCTTCGCCATCTGGTAAGCCAATTGAGTTTGTTTTAGTTCCTCCTGAATCGGCTGAAGGTTTTGTGACTCATCCTGTTGCTGAGTTTGCTTTAGTTCCTCCTGAATCGGCTGAAGGTTTTGTGACTCATCCTGTTGCGCCTCAGATGCCACTGGAACAACGGGTTCTTGAGCAACGCGAGTAAAGCGGCTTCCCAAAAATCCCAGTCCTAAGCCTACTACTAGATAGAAAAGCTCCATTTCACCAATGTTGTTGTAACTAGAACTAGCTCTACAATCTGCACTACAGTGCCCAGAAGTTAGATCTCCTCAAGCATAGCCGTTTTTCACGGGTGCCAATTTACTGGGAACTCCCGATCGAGTCTATGCATTTTGAAAAGAACTTTCGCCATCCCCTTCAACTGTCTAGGTAGATCGATCCCTGCCGCAAAATTTCCCAACCCATTCCCGTCCATTTCGCAACGGTGGAGGGAATACCAACGTTCGCGGGTTTGACAGCTTCTAATTCTGTGGACTGAAGCGTCAGAACTTCAGGAAAGTGAGCGTCAATTTCTGCCATCCTTTGTAAAGGAGGTTCACCCGATCGATTAGCACTCGTGGTTGCTAACGGACCAGTTTGAGACAAAATCTCGATCGCAATGCTAGAGTTTGGTACTCGAATACCAATTGTCGCTGGATCGGCGGGGTTCATCGCTGGCGGCACTCTAGCGGAGGCAGGTAATACTAAGGTGAGAGCTCCCGGCCAGTACTGCTGAGCCACTTGCTGCCACACTTGCATTTCGGCTGCAGTACCCGATACGAACGGCCACAGCGACGGCGGCGATGCCCCCATCAAAATCAAGGGTTTCTCTTGAGAGCGCTGCTTTGCCGCAAACACTAACTCCGAGCAATCGGGTCGCACGGCTAAGGCGGGTACCGTATCGGTAGGAAAACTAACTAGCTGACCTGAGCGTGCGCCAGCAATCAAGGTAGATATGGAAACTTGGGTCATTAGTTAGAGGTTAGGGGTTGGTGGTTAGTAGTACGGACAAACGACTAACCACCCATAACAAATTACTCTTGTTTGGTGTAAGCCAGAGCAAAACGATCGACGCATGCCAAGTCCGGAAGGATTTGAATGCGGGAGTACCCGCCATGCTGATGCAGCAGTTGGGCAACCGTGTCCGCTTGTCCTGCCATCATTTCGATTAACCAGATACCGCCAGGTTGCAGATAATCAGCCGATATTTCGATCAGCTGCTGGATGCAGTCTAAACCTTCAGCACCACCATCGAGGGCGAGATACGGTTCATGGTCGCGCACTTCGGGTTGTAGCTCTTGAAGCAAACCACTGGGGATATAAGGTGGGTTGGACACCATGCCCTTAAACTGACCTTTGAGAGCGTCGAGAGGTTCCCACCAAGAACCTTGGTAAAATTGAATCCTCTTTTGTAAGTCCATCCTTTGAGCATTCTGTTGAGCTATGGCGAGTGCCGCCACACTGCGATCGACAGCGTGAATGGTAGCAGAGGGAAAGACATCCGCTAAGCCCAGAGCTATCGCGCCACTCCCAGTTCCTAAATCTGCCCAGTGTCCTGCTGCTAGTTGGGGAATTGCGCTATGTTTCACGGCATCCACAGCTAGGTCAATCAGGTATTCGGTTTCTGGGCGAGGAATTAGGACATCTGGGGAAACAATCAGGGAAAAATGACGCCAAGGGGTTGTTCCGGCCAAGTACTGAACGGGCAATCGATCGCGAATCCGCCGATGCCAGAGTTGAGATAGCACCGGCAGAGGATATCGCACTCTGATTTGCGATCGCGTTTTGAAGGATTCTAGGCGCAGCTCCAATGGGTCGAGTCCAGCAACTTCTTGGAGCAGCCAGTCTACTTCAGCCGTTGGAATACCCGCTTCTACTGCTGACGTGCGGGCATCTTCGCGCCACTGCCAGAGATCGAAACCCGATACACTTGACAACGCGACAGAGGTTGAAGCGGCTTGGAAATCCCCGCCCTGTGTTGAAACAGAACCTCGAGTTAACAAGCGATCGTTCGCATCAGTATTGCCCAATCTTCGCCTCCTCGTTTGAAGTCAAGCGATCGCTTAGCGTCGGGGCTGCCCTTGCTGGGCTGGACGTTGCCCTGAAGCCGCAGGTAGGCTTCTCAGAAAGGTTATGGCTTCCTGCGATGGCACGAGTACGATGTTCTGCAATTGCTGGTTGTTACTACTCTGTAAGGTCTGAATCACACCTTCGAGTGGGACAGCTTCGACTTTCACCGTGGCCGCCATATCGGGTTTTTGCTGCTTAAAGCGATCGACCAGTTGCTGTAATTGCTCTTTTTCAAAAAAGAAGGGAATCACTGACTTCCCATTCTCTTGAATGGTTAAATATCCCTGCTCTTGACCACCTCTGGCAACAAACAGGGGTGTTCCTTGAAATTGCTGTCCTTGTTGACCCGTTGAACCCATGAGTGTCTGTGCGGTTTGCACCTGCTGCTGCACTGGTATAAAGGCAAAGCTCAGACCATCTGGCTTGTTTTGATTCTCTTTTCTCAGCTTGAATATTTGTGCCAAAGAAACGGGAACGACTTGCACGTTTTTGCCAATATCTGGCTTGTCTTTCTTCAAGCGATCGACAAATGCCTGAGCATCCTTCTGGCTAATAAAAACTCCTGCCACGGATTGGGTTTTGTTGTTCCCATCCGGTACAGAAGCGACCAAGGGCGCTCCCTGTGCATCCGTTACTGTAAATACGGGAATCGGTTGCAGGGCTTTAACAACTTGCTCCTCTGGCAAAGCCAATGCCTGCAAATTTCCTGTAAATACAGAACCGAGTAGGGTGCTACCAACTAAACCTAGTGTTGCGCTCCAACGAACTAACGATTTCATTGCTCTTACCTCCGAGTTAGACCTGAAATACTCGTGACGACTAGAATACTGCCGCTCTACAAGGATGACTCATTGCAAGTTTATAAGAAATGGATATCATCCCGCTCAAAGCTCTTTTGACTTTATCGATTTTGCGATTTAATTTCCACTGTCAATTAATGCTTCATGGCTAAGTAACTCGCGCTATTTCCTCTGTATATGGGCGAGTTTCCCTGACTCTATTCAATCTTCAATAGTTCCACCACATTCCTTGAGCTTCATCGCTCGCTCCCCCTACTCGCGTAAAAAACTTTACCTTGGCGGGAAGGCTTTGAGAATTGCAATATCATCTATAAAGTCGGGATGACAGGATTTGAACCTGCGACATCCTGCTCCCAAAGCAGGCGCGCTACCAAGCTGCGCTACATCCCGGTTTGTCCCTAGCTAGTATAACTCGCTTTTTGCTCTTGTGGGTCAAGATTTCTCAATCCGAAGGATAAAAAATTTAATCCGGATACCAGAACATGCCTTTAATGCCTTCTGGATCGGCAATGAAGCCCATTCTACGGTAGAAGTTGACGACGTGCGGGTCGGCGAAGAGCGTGATGTTACTAATATCCTCGCTCCGGAGCTTTTTGATCATGTATTTCATCAACGCCTTACCTAGTCCCTTGCTTTGGAAATCGGGGTGAACTACCACATCCCAAATTGTGGCATTAAACGCATGGTCAGATGTCGCCCGCGCAAAGCCGACTAAGCGTCTAGTGTTGCCTCGCTGCTGCCACATCGAAGCGACCAAGAAGCTATGCTGAATTGCTTTTCTGACTTTACGCATGGGACGCCGCGACCACCCAACGGCATCGCAGAGTTCTTCTAATTCGTAAAGATCGATATCCCGCTCCGTACTGAAATAGATGCGAGAACCTCCTTCGGTGCGATCGCTCGTACCTTCCAGTGCATCCCCCTCAAATTGTGTCTGCGGCGAGGCAGCGTCTGAACTGCTAAACAAGCTCTTCCAAAAACCCATGCAGGTGTGGTTGTGGCACTTTTATACTGTGTCCCAAAGTTCGGCAGACTTTCCTTTCCTTGCGGACAGGATATTCTGTGCGATCGAGACCAGACTTAATAAGGTTAAGTTTATCTCAAAGCCTAGAAGCAAACCAAATACAGATTTAATCTTGAGTGATACACTCCTGTTCTCACCCATCCATTAATCCCTGCTAAATTTGCATATACTCCTAGCTCATTGGTATAAACTTAGGGTTTCTGATAATTCTTCTCGCACTGAATCTAGCCAAAACTTTGTGAACTTGATAATAACACAGCTAGGCAGTTATATTTCCCTCTCCCAAACCAGGCTCAGGAGAAGGTCGTATTTAGCTAAACTGAGGCTAGTAGACAGCATCTATGAGAAATTAGCCAGATCCAGCAGAGGCTTTTCCAACAAGCGTAGCTTGCAGGATCTGGCGACACAGCTTGTGAAAAAAGCGATCGCTCACGCCAACCTCGTTCCTCGGTATGCATCCTACCCCTACTTATGGCTGCGGGTTTAAAATCGTCCACGCTAGAACTCCTCAAGCGCTTCAACCGAGCGTTTCCGCAGTTCTATGAGCAGTTTGTCAGTAGTGAAATCCAGTTGCAAAATCTCAGACTCGCCTACCGGTTGTACAGAACCAAACGGGCGGTCATTGAGATCAAACCAGAAGGCTCCAAAAGCGCCCTACATTTTGCTTACCGCAACCAGTCGTTTCTCCTCAGTGACATTTTTGGCGTTCTCGCTGCCTATGGACTGACAATTCACAGTCTCAGTCTTTACGGTCAAATCAGTCCACCCATGCTGGTATTTATCAAGCTGGTGGTTTCTCGTGGCAGCCAAGCCTTGACCAGCAAAACGGCGGAAAACGTCTGTCGTGCCGTTCGAGAGGCATTAGCAGGGCGTTTTGAAGTCGAAGAGATGTTGGCAGTCGAGTTTAATCTCGATGCCGGTTTGGAGCAAGTAGAAACCGAATTCTACGTAGACCCTGTTTTCCACCTCCCTGCGTTGCTGATTGAAGCTGACAACCAGCCGGGCCTGTTTTACAAAGTAATGTATGCCATCTGGCAGGAGGATTTGTTAGTAGTCAATGCCAACTTGTTAGTGTGGCGCGGACGAACTCGCTTAATCCTGTACCTGTTAGGTCCGAACGAAAACTTGATTCCGGAATACTTGGGGCAAAAAATTGCCGAAAGCGTCCGGCAACGCTTGCTCGGTCGGCGATTTTAGCGGGGTGAAACGTTGACGGTTTAAGAATTTTGACCCATCACCAGCTAATGGGTTAACTGGTTCACCTTTTTCTAACCCCCAATCTCCGATAGGATGAAAATATGGCAATCATTGATATTGAGGGAGCGCCTCACGTCTATGAATTGACGGCTCCCACTCATTCATCCTCTCCGGTTCTTGTTTTCATCCACGGTTGGCTTTTAAGCCGTAGCTATTGGCAACCCTTAATCGAGCGGTTGGCACCGAATTATCAATGTCTAATTTATGACCTGCGGGGATTCGGTGATTCTCAGCCTAAAAGGGGCAAGGTTTCTAGGAAAGGGTCGAACTTAAATGCTGAAGTTCCAGACGAGTTCGAGGCGGTCAATCGATCGCCTGCCAGCTACACTTTAGCGGCTTATGCCAAGGATTTAGGTATTCTCCTTGACAAGTTGGGGATAGAACAAGCGTGGCTCATTGGTCACTCCTTAGGAGGGAGTATTGCCCTATGGGGAGCGTTTTTGCTACCTGACAGGGTTAAGGGGGTAATTTGCCTGAATGCTGGGGGTGGCATTTACCTCAAAGAAGAGTTTGAGCGCTTTCGGGCTGTCGGTCAACGCTTAGTAGAACGTCGCCCTCGCTGGTTGCTCTACGTTCCGTTGATTGAGCTACTATTTATGCGGGCACAAGTGGCTCGTCCTATTGCGCGTCGCTGGGCTCGTCAACGCATCATCGATTTCATCGTCGCTCATCCCGAGGCAGCACTCCAGGCATTGCTCGATTCCACTACAGAAGCAGAGGTTCACCGCTTACCTCAGATCGTGTCAAAGCTTGTGCAGCCTGTATATTTTATTGCCGGTACTAAGGATACAGTCATGGAACCGAAGTACGTGCGCCATCTAGCCAGCTTTCACAATTTATTTGGAGAGTGCGGTGATAATGTGATTGAAATTTCGGGGTGCGGGCATATCGCCATGGTAGAGCAACCCGACGCGATCGCTAATGAAATTCATAAGATTCTCGCTGAGCGCGAGGGGATTGATACAATCCGCTAGATATTTTAGAGTTAGCCGTTCAAAGTTGGGAATCTCGTCTTCAGTGAGGCACGATTTTAGATTAGCAAGTGTCTCACAAGCTTTGAATAGAGAAGATTTGGTTACAGAAATCGTAACGGCTTAGTTTTGAGACTCTAATACAGACATATTAGCAACAGTTGAAATCGTTGAGCCAAAATCTTATCTAGGGAGCAGAAAATCTCTGGCTTTTAGGCTAGCTGAAATGTAGTTTCGGTTAGTTTATAGAATAATTGCTGCGATTTTTTGCCCTGCTCTACCTCGATCGCAAATCAAGATGGAGGCAATCCTTGTGCTTCTGGTAAATCATGCTGCAACAAGACCCTCGAAACTATCAAATTCTGTTTCTTTCTCTCTTTCTAATTTTAGGAATCTGGACAAGAGATTGGACGCTACGACCCGATCTAATTTTAGTTGCGATCGCGACCTGCCTACTAACTCAGTGGATAGCGGTATCTAGCCAGTTAAATCTCCAACCAATCCTATTCAACATCTTGCAGAAACAACCCAATCCCCCAGAGAAACATGAGACTCATGTAGTTAATTCTCCCAACCTATCTTCGCTCAAAAGTGCAACCATTACAGCTTTGAGCTTGAGTTTGTTGCTACGGGCTGACCATTGGACAACAATTGTGTTGGCAGGTTCGCTAGCCATTGGTAGCAAATTTTTGTTCCAAGTTCAAGGCAAGCATTTTTTTAACCCGGCAAATTTCGGAATTATTGCTGCTCTTCTCTTGACAAATGATGCTTGGGTTTCACCCGGACAGTGGGGAGATGATGGCTGGTATGCGCTGTTATTTGCAGGCACGGGTGGTATTGTTTTGAACCGAGTTGGTCGTTGGGATACAACAGCAGCATTTTTAGGCAGTTACGCTCTGCTAGAAGCGATCCGAAATTTCTGGCTCGGCTGGACATGGGATGTCTATATCCATCGCTTGATGAGTGGGTCTTTGTTACTGTTTGCCCTGTTTATGATTACAGACCCTCGCTCAATTCCTAATACGCGAAGTAGTCGGTTAATCTGGGCGACTTGTATTGCTGCACTAACGTTTATTCTCCGCAATCAATTCTTTATTTCTACCGCTGTTTTCTGGGCTTTGTTCGCTCTCGCACCTTTGAGCATAGTTCTAGATTTTATTTGGTCGGGCACTCGGTTTACTTGGCGTCAAACCTCTTCAGTCTTGGAAAATTTTGATGTTGAGGTAAAGGCGGAGGCGATGCGTATCAGTTAAATAGTCTTTTAAATCTCATTGAGATAATCTAATTTTTTCCTTAAATCAGAGGAGTGTACAGTGAAACTATTGCGTGGTTTGATAACAATTCTGCTAGCTTTAGTTATGAGTATTGGCTTAGCTGAAAAAGCCTGGGCTTTTTGTGGCTTCTATGTGGCGAAAGCGGATACTAAACTTTATAACCAGGCGTCTCAAGTCGTAATTGCTCGGAATGGAGAGCGCACTATCCTGACGATGGCAAATGACTATCAAGGCGACGTGAAAGATTTCGCAATTGTGGTTCCAGTTCCTGTCGTGCTCAAGCAAGAACAGGTGAATGTAGGTGACCCGAAAATTATCGAACGGCTGGATGCTTTTAGCGCACCGAGATTAGTGGAATATTTTGACCCTGACCCTTGTTCTCCTCCTATAATGTACGCTCCTTCTGCGGCACCGGAATCACGAGCCGGGGGTGGGGCAAGGGCAAATCTTGATGCTGGTGCTTTGGGTGTCACTATCGAGGAGCGATTCAGTGTAGGAGAATATGACATTCTAATTCTGAGTGCCAAGGAATCCAATGGTTTAGAAACTTGGCTCAGGGGTAACGGCTACCAACTGCCACAGGGAGCTTCTGGGTTACTACGACCTTACATTCGGCAGAATATGAAGTTCTTCGTTGCAAAAGTCAATTTGGAAAAGTTTGAAAAATCTGGTTACCAATTGTTGCGACCGATTCAAATGGCTTTCGAGTCTCGCAAATTTATGTTACCGATTCGCTTGGGGATGATGAATGCCACGAGCGAACAGGATTTAATGGTTTATGTACTATCTCCAAAAGGTCAAGCGGAGATTACCAACTACCGCATGGTGAACGTTCCTTCAGATGCTGAAATCCCCCTATTCGTTAAGAACGAGTTTGGTGATTTCTATAAGGCAATGTTCCAAACTGCCTACACCCGTGAAGGGAAAAAGATTGGCTTTCGGGAATATGCTTGGGACATGGGGAGTTGCGACCCTTGTTCCGCTGACCCTCTCAATCCTGAAGAACTCAAGAAAGCAGGTGTGTTTTGGCTCAATCCCAACATGCCAAACAATGTGTTTATCACACGGCTCCATGTCCGTTATAGCCGCGATAAGTTTCCTGAAGATTTGATGTTCCAAGAAACATCAAACCGCGAGCAGTTTCAGGGTCGCTACATCTTGCGTCATCCTTTTACCGGAGAGATGAAGTGTGAAGCAGCACGACAATACAAACAAGCGTTAAACCAACGAGTTGAACAGGAGTCTCAAGCCTTAGCGAAATTGACGGGGTGGAACATTCAGGATATACGCAAGAAAACTCAAATGATTCAAGGTCAGTCCAGTCCTTGGTGGCGTGATATCTGGCCTTTAAAAGCGTTCACCCGGCTATTACAAAAATGATCGTAACTTCGATCTAAGCCGGATTTTATCTAACTTGAGGAGCTACCCATGAAACCCTTTCGACTCTTAATCGCTTTACTGTTGACTGTTGTCATAAGTATGAGCGTTGCTGAAAAAGCTTGGGGGTTTTGTGGGTTTTATGTGGCGAAAGCGGATACGAAGCTTTACAACCAAGCTTCTCAAGTTGTTATTGCTCGAAATAGAGAGCGAACTGTCCTGACGATGGCAAATGACTATCAAGGAAATATAAAAGATTTTGCGATCGTCGTTCCAGTTCCTGTGGTTCTCCAGCAAGACCAAGTAAACGTAGGCGACTCTAGGATTATCGAACGGCTAGATGCTTTTAGTGCGCCGAGACTAGTGGAATATTTTGACCCAGATCCTTGCGAACGCCCACCTATCCCCAGATTAAGTGGAGGAACGAGAGGAGGGGGGGAGCAATTTGAAGCTCCATCTGACAGAGGCGAGGATGCCCTCGGTGTCAGGATAGAAGCCCGCTTTTCGGTGGGGGAATATGACATTCTGATTCTCAGTGCCAAGGAATCAAATGGTCTAGATACTTGGCTGAGACAAATTGGTTATCAACTGCCACAAGGTGCTTCTGGGTTACTACGACCCTACATTCGGCAGAACATGAAGTTCTTCGTTGCCAAAGTCAATCTGGAAAAGTTTGAAAAATCGGGCTATCAATTTCTGCGACCTCTCCAGATGGCTTACGAATCCCCTAAATTCCTGTTGCCAATTCGCTTGGGGATGATGAATGCCACGAGCGAACAAGATTTAATTGTTTATGTGTTATC
>DATNPT010000535.1:0-3683 GCA_036703075.1 Chroococcales cyanobacterium | reverse complement strand
TTGCTCGATCGCACGCCTCACGGCGGGATGACCTGCATCCAGTGCCGATCCCAACGGTTCGCGATCGCGATCGACAGCTAGTAACAGTTGCGTTAAGTCATTAGTCCCGATCGAGATACCCTGAACCCCCGCTTTCACA
This sequence comes from Chroococcales cyanobacterium, assembly GCA_036703075.1. Classification (GTDB taxonomy): domain Bacteria; phylum Cyanobacteriota; class Cyanobacteriia; order Cyanobacteriales; family Coleofasciculaceae; genus DATNPC01. Next base: position 3,544 of record DATNPT010000535.1, on the reverse strand, counting down.
TAATCCGGTAGCAAAAATAACACAGAGGGAACTTCTGCCATAATCCAAAGCTGGAAGTTTGGATGGTCAGTTAGTCCAGCCTGTTGAACGCGAGTGCGGCAAAATGTAAACTCTTCAACACTTCGCACAAACGGTAGTATGAGCTGGACGTTTGTGTAGCCGTGAGAGTAAACCTGCGCCAAAGCGTCCAATTCTAGATCGAAATAGGTGGGATCGATCAGATAGCGACGAGTGCCGTGCAAACCCAGAACGGGATTAACCTCGGGTTCGCTGGCGGAGGGATCGCCAACGAGCAATGAAAATTCATGCGATCGCCAATCTAACGAGCGGTAATAGACAGGGCGTGGTGTAAAGGCAGCCGCAAACTGCATGATTCGCTGGGCGAGGCGTTCCACTAATTCGCGTTGCAGTCCCTGTCTGAGCCACTCACTAGGGTGCAGATTTTCTGAGACATCCAGCATCAGGAGTTCCGATCGCAATAATCCCACGCCATCCACGGGCAAACCAACCGCTCTTTCCAGAGAGTTGGGCAAGCTCAGGTTAACGAATAGTTGAGTTGCGATCGGAAATTGGGGATGGGGCATGGAGGATTTCGTATCAAGGATCGAATCGTTTTCAGGCTTGGCTCCCCAATCCCGCGACGCGAGTCGCTGAATTTCTCCCTGGTCACCATCCACCACCACCACCTCGCCCGTTTGAATCAGTTGAGTCGCTCCTGTAACACCAACGACTGCTGGGATACCCAGTTCTCTAGCGATAATGGCGGCATGGCTGGTCATCCCTCCCTGTTCGGTGACAATACCCGCAGCCGACCTTAGTACAGAAAGCCAGTCTGGGGTAATGCTGGTACTCACTAAAATCCTCCCTGGCAGGATTGATTTCAGGTTTTGGTGGAGCAGGTCGCTAGATAGTACTTGAGTCGGTGCCGTCACTCGTCCTGAGGCGGCTGGTAGTCCTCTCAGGAGCTGAGGAGTAACATGAGGAGGTGGAGATTGGCTGGACATGACGAGTTGAGAGCTAATAGTTCTGTATTGAGGAATAAATTGGGTAATATACAGCTGGGGTTCGGAGCTTCCTGGAGTTTGATATAGCGACCACTCTAGAGAAAAGGTTGGAGTAAATTCAGCCGCTAGTCGTCGAGAGATCTCGATTAACTGTTTGAGATATTTTTCATCTAGAGCGTACTGCTTTTGTTGCTCTTCGCTGAGGAAGTAAGCTTGCAAGCCAGTGGCTGTGAGCGTGTCCGATTCTCGTAGCTCCTCGGAAGCCACTACGTTAACGGTATTGAGGCGGTAAGCACGGGTTTTGCTACCCAAGTCTTGAGTTTTCAACGTGCCAGTTTGGGCATGGAGTTGATAGATGTCTGGAAGTACCTCTCCCCTGGCAATAGCTTTGCCAATACCCCAAGTAGCTTGAATGTTCCACTCCGTTAATTTAGCGTCGATCGTACCAGACGCGATCGCTTCCCACACGGGTTGCACCAAGACGGCCAGATTAAGCTGGTGGATGCCAATGCCATGACGTTGCCAGTAAAATAAACTTCTAGCGCGAAATAGTTCTGCCCATACTCGTTTCAGCGCCTGTGTTAGCGATTCTGGCTGATACCAACAAGTGTGGGATTCTAAAAGTCCAGTTGGTGAAGAGTGCAACGAATTGGCAATGTTGAGTGCCGAAGGTCGAGTCTCAAACGTCGAATTGACCAATCCGTTGAGTGAGGGTACCGACAAGGAAGGGTGTAAGATTGCTACTGGAGCTTGTACTACCTCAGTGGCGGCGAATAACGAGGATGTCAATCCTGAGGCTAAAGCTGTAGTTGTAATCTTATGGCGAATCTGTTGTGCAACCTGCTGCAACTGACGCGAACTCTCTACATTCACATGAAAAAAAGAATGAGGTAAGTCCGATAGCAGAGGTTCTGTCTTACTCAACAGTTCGAGAAATTCCCAAAATGCGATCGCTGGAACCACAAAACTCGGTATGACTGGGTAACCTCCTTGCTGCAATAGCTGACTCAAGTCAAAGGCTTTACTCCCCACCAATGAACGCTCTGACGGTTGAATTCGATCGAGCCAGTAGAGTTTGACCACAATTAACTGTTTATGCGATTAGCGACTAGCTTAATTAATAACGTTTCATTCTTGAAATGCAACACATACTCTTACACCCTCTCTCCTCAAGTCAGAAAAATTCCGAGCGTGAAGGGTCAAGTCAGAGGTTTGGAAGCTCTCTTGAGTTTGGGATCTGGATGTGGTAGATATATTCTCTGAGCCAAGCATTCTACGTAATATTACTGAGAACTTTTTCCTTAAGATGAAGATTGTGTAAAGCTGAACCGCCTTACGAATGAAGACTGGAACAAGTTGAGCTTGTCTCTACCTTAAGGCTGAATCACCTGTATAAACAGAAGCAGTAGAAATGGATGTAATAATGTTAAGTAATACTCCAAGGTCAAAGAACCTAAGATGAGCGATCGCACGGCCGTTAAGGTTAACTTCAGACCGTCTCCCCTACTGGTGAACGCCAAAAACACTGATTTACGGGCTCCACGTCTTACACAGATTAGTCCCGGAACAGTCCTTAACTGGATTCGGGTTATTGTTTTGGTTCTGCTCGACGCCTCGATGATAGCTCTAGCTTGGACGCTAGCAGAGGGTCTAGGAACACCGATTGAAGGTTTCGCTCTGTTTGGAAAAGCCGACGAGCAGCCTGGTTTTCTCCTACCAATTCTTACAATCAGCCTAGGTATTCTTGCAGCTTCTGGACTTTATGGGACTGATGACAAACGTCGTAGCTTCCAGAACTTAATTAAATCTCTTACCCTGGCTCAGATTGTATTATTGATTACAGCTTATCTCTACCAGCCCAAAGTTTGGGTATCTCGTTCAGTTTTTTTATCCGCTTGGTTACTAATTTTAATTGTGGTTTGCACCGAGCGTTTACTCCTGCACTTTGCAGTGGTCAACCTGCGGAGGAAATATGTGTCTCTTCAACAACCCATTTTTCTCCTGGGGAATCCAGAAGATATAGAGAAAGCAAAACAATTACTGAATCGATGCAACCAATTTAATATCCAGAAGCGATCCAATCAGTTTAATCTCAAAGGTACCGCCGATTTATCTGTACGCAGCAATCCGGAACTCTGGGCTGAAACGCTAAACTATATCCGCTCCCAGAAAGTCAGTGAGGTTTTTATTTGTTCTTGGTCATCAATTAAAGATCCAATCATCTTATTTTGGGAACTGAAATCCGCTGGACTCCGACTTAGGGTGTTACCCGTGAGTTTGGAGTTGCCTAGGCAATGGACAGAGATTAAAATGGTTGGCTGGGTCACAACTTTGCGGTTTAGCTCTCCTCCTATTATTGGTAGTGACTTTTTCTTCAAGCGTTGTTTCGATCTCATCGCTTCGTCTTTAATTTTGCTAGTACTCGGTATACCTTTTTTAGCGATCGCGCTTTTAATTAAGCTTGACTCACCCGGTCCAGTCTTCTACAAACAAACTCGGGTTGGTTTGAAAGGTCGCCACTTTAAAGTCTGGAAATTTCG
>DATNPT010000534.1:0-4523 GCA_036703075.1 Chroococcales cyanobacterium | reverse complement strand
TTAACCGTTTCGTGGGGTTCTCCAGGCATTCGTCGTATCTCCAAAATTCCATCCAGGAAAGACAGCCGATAGCCGGGGCGGTCTAACAATTGCTCAACGGCTTTGAACTCTCTCCAGGTTAGTCCCTCAAATAGCAGAGGTTCTTCCTTTGTAGGTGTTGCGATCGTTGCTGCTGGGGTCATAAGCGTCTCCCGTCTGTTTCCCGATGAGAAACGATCGGGTTTGGAGGGTAATTTTTTAATTGTAACTTCTTTGATAGGCTTGCTCGATATAAATTGCTATAGCTGCATCATCCAGAGGTTTCAGAATCCATCAACAAAAAACTTTCCCCATAAAAGCAGAAAACTGCCAAAACAATTTCTGAAATCACATCTGGTATGTAGTGCTGTTTTATGAGTTGGCAACTATCTCGGTTTTGATAAACTTTGATATTTTTCCCAATCTACTAAAGTAGTATATGGAAACAGTAACCCGGCAAAAATGCCAAGCACGTTTAGACGAAATATAGCGCTGGCTTTTTTCCTTTTGAGTGGAGTGACTTATCTAACTGGGTGTAGCAACCGACCTACTAATACCCAGTTAGAAACATGGCGGCAAGACGCGATCGCTCAAAATGCAAAAATGCAGGCACTCCAAACACGCCAAGCCAAACGCGATTGGCTGTTTACACTCCAAGGGCGAACCGTAACAGGTAAGCCAGTGCAATTAAGCTTCGCACAACTAGAAGCCTTAGCGAAGGAATCCATTTGGACAACGGAACCGCACAACACTAAAAATTCCAAGGAAATTGTTAACTTTCGGGGTGTTTCCGTCTCAAAGCTGCTCGACAAGTTTGGTGTTACACCCGACGTAACGGAAGTGACGTTTGTGTCCTATGATGGCTACCGTGCAACAGTTAATCTCAGCGACTTACGTCAGTATCCGATTATCATTGCCCTAGAGCGCAATAACCAACTGCTCTCACGCAGCGACGGCGGGCCGCTTTACTTAGTGTTCCCCTACACTCAGTTTCCCCAGCTTCAGCAAAAATATCCCGATCGCTTTTGGGCATTTTACCTCACCGACATGGTTATCGGTACTGAACCCATACGACTGCAAGTTGGGAAGCGAGTGTTCGATGCGGCTGCCCTGGCTAAATTGCCCCAAGTTACTATCGAAGAGAATGTCGGCTACCGCATTGGTTGGCCAGTGGGTAAGGTCAAACTCTACGGCGTGCGCGTGCGCGATGCACTGGCTGCTGCTGGACTCACCCTTCCCCAAGACGGTGCAGCGATTGTCCAAGGTAAGTCGCCTATCTACCGCAATAAGACCAATCCCGTCTTCCTAGAGGCATCGGATGTCAATCAATGCGATATTCTACTGGCAACACACTGGGACAATGACCGAAAACCGATTCCAGCTAAGATGGGCGGGCCTATCACCCTGGCACTCTCTTCTACCTGTCAAAAGCAGTCCGACGAGCGACGCTGGGTTACCTTCGTAGAGAAGCTTGAGGTTAAACGATAATGCTTGAGAAGTAGGACAGTTAAAATTCGCTGATACTGAGTTTTGAATCCAACAGCAATGAGGACAAAAACCGATCGCTCAGCACAATTCTCGTTCATTGAGGCAGACATCGTCACTCGAGAGTGAGGAGGTGCCACTTCAATCAAGTTCAAAACCCAGAATCATATGAAGGTTGCTTTGTTCCGCTCAATCCGAACTCGGATTATGGCCGCTACTATCCTGTTGATTATGGCGATCGTTAGTGCTGTAGTTTGGAGTTGGACAAAAAATGAGAGCGAAAGCTATCTCTCTTCAGAGCAGGAGGAAGCCCAGACTCTAGCAACCGCTCTGTCTAGCGCTTGGACGAATGCACTAGTCGATCAAAATTGGGGTCAAATCCGATTAAATATTAATCTCTTACTACAACGCAACCCTAAGTTTGTCTACATTCTTGTTTCTGATACACGGCTGTCTAACCAAATTGTCGCTGCCTTGCCCGAAGATTTTCAGGAGCAGTATGTTCCTGATGTCGTGCCATCAGCGGTGACGAGCAAAGCACTTGAGATTTACGCCGAACCAAACGTCAAAGAAACATACTTACTGCGGGACATAGAATTTCCCAGAGGCGATTTACGGGGGCATCGTGGCGAACAAGTGATAGAAGTTGCCACAGGTATTCGCAATGCCGCCGGTGAACGAATTGGTACTCTCCGAATTGGCATCTCTTTACGACAAGTCAACCGTGCTGTAAGGGCTGCTATCACTAAGGCATTACTGGTTGGGGTACTTGGACTAGGTGTTGGGCTAATCGGTGCTTACATCCTGGCCTATCAGTTGAGCCATCCGCTCCAGCGGTTGCAACTCAGTGCTGCCAAAATTGCTGAGGGAGATTTGGAGCATCGCGCTGACATTCAGCGGATTGATGAAATTGGAGCTTTGGCTGTTGCCTTTAACGAGATGACTGCAAAGCTACAGGCATCCTTCCAACGGCTTCAGATGACTCTTGAATCTTTCGAGCGCTTTGTTCCAGGAAAATTTCTTACCGTTATTGCCTCTGATGGGATTGAAAATATTCAGGTGGGAGTCGCGGCGACACGTCCGATTACAATTCTGTTTGCCGACATTCGTGGCTATACCTCAATGGCAGAACAGATGACGCCACTCGAAACGTTTACGCTGTTAAATGATTACCTTGCCTGTATGGGACAAGTGATTAGCGATGCGGATGGCTTCATCGACAAGTATATCGGTGATGCTATTATGGCGCTGTTTGAGGACGAAACGACAGGCTGTGCGTTACATGCAGCGCTGGCAATGCAGCAGGCGCTTCAAACGTTCAATGAAAAACGTTTGCTTCAAGGCAATCCCACACTCAAAATCGGCATTGGTATTCATCGGGGTGAGGTTGTCATGGGGACAATCGGCTTTACCTCGCGGATTGAATCTACAGTGATTGGGGATACTGTAAATGTGGCAGCACGAGTTGAGGGTTTGACTCGCAAATATGACCGTCCCATCTTAGTTACCGAGTCAGTCATCGCCGCCCTGCGATATCCAGAAGCATTTAATCTAGTCCTTGTTGATGACTCTGTAAACGTCAAAGGTAAGATCGAACCAGTGGCAATTTATGAGTTACGTTTGGACGAAATATAGAGAGGAATGTTCTCGTTTTGGGTCGATGTTTTTTTCTGTTTTCGCGAACGTGCTTTCCCTGTACTCCATATGCCAAAAGCTACAAGTCCTAAGAGAGACGACGGTTCTGGAACAGAAGTAATTCGACGAAACTCGATGGGCGTACCAGCAATCAAAGTCCCGTTGGCAGAGAAAATTCGATCGAGCGAGTCAATGCGATCACCAAAAACCTCTACATTAGAAACTACCTTGCCACCAGAACTCGTTGGACAGCCAGTTGGAGCGTTATTCCCAATATAGCGAGTAGGTTCCCAGAACAGTTCGACATTGCAGCTTGTTGCCGTCAGTATATTGCTAATGTTGACGACTCGCTCAGATTCCGGACGATTGCATAGACCACTTAAAACATTGTTGTTGACAAAGCTATAAATACTGAGCGTTACAGCCGAAGTTCCTTCGCTAAAGGAATAAAAGCGCACGCGATTGAAAGCAGTACTGCTCTGTTCCAGATAAACGTTCTGCGTTTCATTGGTTGGATTAGCACCAGCCAGTTGAACTTCACAGTTGTTCATCGTAATCAATGGAACAGAAGGGTTGCTAGCTATTTGTTGGGCATTGTCGAAGGAACCCGTGAACCAGTCCGCTACCTGTTCGACTTGTGACTCAAGGGGCGGAGCAATAGTAGCAGCACGGCTTTGTTGGACAACCGTTAATGTTGAGAGTAAAACGGTAAGAGTACATGCTTTGAGTTTATTCATAGAACTAAAAAACTTGGAGCTAATCAATAGTATTTACAGCCAGTTTGTTTGGATTTTTAATAAAATCTAATCTAAACAATCGTTGTATATTTTATCACCTCTGCCCCTCTATCTTTGCTAAAAGATTAACTCAGATCTTGCACCAGGAAATTTGAATTTATATTCCGTGACTAAATGCAAGAGGATGCATGCGTTCAAGGTCGAGTGAAAAAAGGAACTTTACTCAATTACGGCAAGATAGGTTGGAGTGCGAGCCGTGCTGAAGAGTCCCCAGTCAGGGCAATCTGTGGAGGCAGTTGATAAATAAGACCAATATGCCAGGATGATGGAAAGCTTGGTCAAAGCTGCTAGTCTCCAATACTTGTAAAGCTGCTGGAGTTCCCCAAGGAGCGATCGCTTTGCTGAAGATGTTGTGATATCTGCATAAGTGGTGTTGGCTCAAGAGATATCTGTGCAAAGAACTCTTAAGCTAGCTCGACTGCCTTAAACTCCCTTTATCTGCAACTATAAGAAAAGTTTTCATGAAACAAGCTGCCACTCACCTTTGGATGGCCAGCAGCATCGCCCTGGGCTGTCTGGCAACCGTCAATCCTACAACAGCGCAAATCATTCCGGATAAAACTCTGCCCGTAAATTCTAGCGTTACGC
>DATNPT010000099.1:0-13932 GCA_036703075.1 Chroococcales cyanobacterium | reverse complement strand
TACTCGCGTTCATGGGCGTCTAACAAGTGAACGGCAATTATGAGCACACCCCTAGGGGTTCTTAGCCCTCACTCTCAACTCTCCTGACTCTGCAATCATGACTAGACATCTGCTGCTCGGCAAAAGTCGCAGTTTTCTCACTATGGGTAGAGAGGACTACCTGAGGGGATATGAGATCCTATTGCTATAGCAAGTTGATATAACAAACGATTTTCAACGAGATTAGTAAGGAGTTATGACCTCCACCCCAAGCTACGTGTCTAGATTATTCTAGGTTATTGTTGTCAAATGGATAAACTTTCATTAACGTCAGAAAGTACAGAAATAACTTGATTGACATTGGTTTAACCAATTCACTGGCTTTGAGCTTTCTAGCTCAAGGTATACATCAATCAAGCTATTTCAACTTTTTGTAATGAGGGGAACAGTTAGCCAATTTGCTTCTGGTAGCCTTAGAATCAATGTTTTCTACGTCAAAGGTTGGAAAATTAGATTTCGAGGGTTTTGGAACGGTTCCTTTTCCTTCGGGATAGCTGGAATTCATTCCACTAATTCCAGAATCGGTATTGCCGCAGTGCTGGCGCTTAGCAGGGCTATCGCGAACATTAACAACAGTTGCAAAAAGCTGGCGTTTGAAGCCTCTCAATTGCAACCGTTCCATTCTTGGGCGTTTCACGCTCTCGTTCAATTCTCGTTGTTTTGTTGAACACTGCATTCTGGAAAGCTCGTTTTTTGTTAGGGACTTAAGTTAGCCCGGTCTGGCAACTTTCTCACAATTTTTTATTACACCCACACCTCACACGACTCAGACTTCCCATATGAATACTGTTGAATTGAACCAAGCTGATAATCTCAAGTCTACAGAAGATCCAGATTTTTCTCACATCGATAACATTGAAATTGAAGAGGTTGACTTGCAGCTAGTGGAAGCTGAATTTTCAGAAGATACTCTGGGGGCAAGCCGTTCAACCGGATACCAAAAAACTGGCTCTGATGACACAGTAGGCGCGTTTTTTAAAGAAATGGCGCGTTATCCTCTTTTAAAGCCAGAAGAAGAGGTGGAACTCGCCAATCGCGTTCAGTTTTTAGTCGCGATCGAGGAACTCAAAGAACATTTAGCAGGGGAGCTAGGTCGAAAACCGACGAAAGCCGATGTGGCTCAAGCGTTGGAGCTGACTGAGCGTCAGTTGGATAGTCGTCTCTATCGCGCTCAGGTGGCAAAGCGGAAGATGATTCGTTCCAACTTACGCTTAGTCGTCTCAATTGCCAAACGATATCTCAATCGCGGCGTTCCTTTCCTGGATTTGATTCAAGAAGGTGCTTTGGGATTAAATCGGGCAACAGAGAAGTTTGATCCCACGAAAGGCTATAAATTCTCCACCTATGCCTACTGGTGGATTCGTCAGGCAATTACCCGCACGATCGCAAATGATGCGCGGACGATTCGCTTGCCCATCCACATTGTGGAAAAGCTCAATAAACTCAAAAAGGCTCAACGGGAACTCAAGCAAAAACTCCAACGCAACCCGACAGAAGAGGAAATTGCAGAAGCCTTAGATATTACACGCTCCAACTTGCGGCAGTTGCTCCAGTTACGCAGGCGATCGCTTTCTCTCAACCATCGAGTGGGTAAAGGGGAAGATACAGAACTCGTCGATCTGCTCGAAGACAACGAACTGCGCTTGCCGGAAGAGCAGATGAGCGAAACCATGATGCGCCAAGAGATTTGGGATGTTCTGAGCGATGTTTTAACCGAGCGAGAAAAAGACGTGATCTCTCTACGCTATGGTTTAGCGAGCAGCGAACCCTACACGTTGGAAGAAGTCGGTGGCATGTTCAATCTGTCTCGCGAACGCGTGCGGCAGATTCAAAGTAAAGCCATGCGTAAGCTGCGCCGCCCTCAAGTTGCCCGCCGTCTGAAAGGTTGGCTAACTTAAGGTGAATACCATTGACTTCAGCGAAAAGCGATCGTTCTCTGGGAAAAACCATCGAAACCATTCATCACGACATCAAGGTAATTGAATTGATTCCTGAAAAAAGTGAGGGGTATGCTATACACCTCACTTTTTAGTAGTGATACTTCAACCGCGAGTGAAGTGTTCGTGTAGAACTTTTCGCCAGCGATCCCCAGAGTTAGGTATTTATGAAGCATTTAGTAACAACCCAGCTAGAGGTAAATGTACGGCCAGCAACACCAGCAGACGTGGGTGCGGTGTTTGAATTGATTCAGGCGCTGGCAGAGTATGAACAACTCTCCCATGAGGTTGTCGGGAGTGTTGAGGCGCTCAAACAGGACTTGTTTGGTTCAAGACCGTATGCTGAAGCGATTGTGGCAGAGTATGCTGGACAAGCCGTCGGATTTGCCTTGTTTTTTCATAACTATTCCACTTTTCTAACCAAGCCAGGAATTTATCTCGAAGACTTATTCGTTCTCCCAGAATTTCAGCGCAAAGGCATTGGTAAAGCAATTCTCGCCTACCTGGCTCAGTTAGCCATTTCTCGCGGTTGCGGGCGTTTGGAGTGGAGCGTACTAGATTGGAATAAACCCGCGATCGCATTTTATGAGAGCATGGGAGCCTCAGTCCTCCCCGACTGGCGAATTTGCCGAGTAGCGGGTGATTCTCTCACTCAACTAGCCGCAGAGAAATCGTCCCGCGCGATCGGTTAACGTTTTGTAAGGTCTGGGGGAGCTATAAGTCCCACGCTCTCCCATCGTGCGGTGGGAAGCCCGTGCTGTACGGCAAGATGGCGCGGGAGGATGTAACAATAGAGAAACTTAAGCAGCAATTTTTTAGTTTTATTTAATAATCGTTGCTAATGACTTCGATTCAGCCTTTAAACGCTCAGACAATTCAATACCCGGTGCGGACTGTTCAGCGTGCCGAGCGAGCGCTCCGTTGTTCGCCCTTTCAGTTGCCGTTGTTTGCAGCCATGCGCGTCAATAGCATTCCCCTTCCCGCGATCGCAGGAGGAGCGGGTGCCGAACACCATTATACAAAAGGCTCCTTGTCTGAGTTTGTTGTAGAAAACGCTCTCATGTGGCTGATTCAAGTTGGTATCCTGCGCCGAGAAGTTGATGGCCAAGGTATTACAGATAGTTTTCGCTTGACACCACTGGGACGCCAACTGTTAGAAAAGTGGGAGCATCAAGGAGGAGTATTTCCTCCGCCATCTTTTTTAGATCGGTTTTATAATGCGTTGAGCCGATGGGTTCGATTGCCATTTTGATCGACGCGAAAAAGGGGTGCTTCTACCAAAGTTACTCTGCTAACGCTCTAGCGCCTAACCCTAAGTATGAAAGCTATTATGGTTGTGGGTACAACATCCCACGCAGGAAAATCTTTAATTACAACGGCGTTGTGTCGTATTCTATCGAGACGCGGTTGGCGCGTATCGCCCTTCAAGGGACAGAATATGGCGCTTAATGCCTACGTAACGCCAAACGGTGGAGAAATTGGACATGCCCAAGCTGTACAAGCCTGGGCGGCTGGGGTAACGCCCTGTGTAGAAATGAACCCTATTTTACTCAAGCCTCAGGGAGACATGACCTCCCAGGTTGTTCTGATGGGTAAAGCAGTGGGCAAAGTCAGTGCGGCTGATTATTACGAACAGTATTTTACTAAAGGCTGGCAGGCAATTGAAGAATCATTGCGGCGTCTGACGAATGAGTTCGATCTAGTCGTTTGTGAAGGGGCTGGGAGTCCTGCGGAAATTAACCTTAAGCATCGCGATTTGACGAATATGCGCGTAGCGATGCATTTAAATGCTCCCACCCTATTGGTCGTCGATATCGATCGCGGTGGCGCATTCGCCCATGTCGTTGGCACTCTAGAACTGCTAGAACCCGAAGAACGCGCCTTGATCAAAGGTGTGGTGATTAATAAGTTTAGAGGACAGCGATCGCTTTTAGAGCCAGGTATCACTTGGCTTCAAGAACGCACGGGAATACCTGTCGTTGGCGTTATTCCTTGGATCGATGAACTGTTCCCGGCGGAAGATTCCCTCGATCTGTTGGAGCGAAATGCTAGACGGAAGCCGAATAGCGAAGTGACGATTGCCGTCATTCGACTGCCCCGAATTTCTAACTTCACGGACTTCGATCCCCTGGAAGCCGAACCCAGCGTCACAGTGAAGTATCTCACGCCGACACAAAATCTCGGTCATCCTGATGCCATCATTATTCCAGGAACGAAGACAACCATTGCTGACTTGTTAGTCCTTCACAAAACTGGCATGGCAGCAGAAATTCAAAAATACGCCGCTGCTGGTGGCACGGTACTAGGCATTTGTGGGGGCTTCCAAATGCTGGGTAAAATGTTAGCCGATCCAGAAGGAGTAGAGGGCCAAGAAGGTCGTTATCCCGGCTTAGACTTATTGCCTTTGAAAACAGTGATTACCGGCAATAAAATCGCTCGGCAGCGCCTTGTCTCATCCAATTACCCTCAAGTTGGTTTACCCGTGACGGGTTACGAAATCCATCAAGGTCGTTCTCGCCTGATAGAAAGGGAAGAAGAAAAACAGTCGTCTTGTAAACCGCTGTTTGATGACTCAGGTTTAGGTCTTGTTGATGTTGAGCGATCGATTTGGGGCAGTTACCTCCATGGTCTTTTTGACAATGGGCCTTGGCGACGGGCTTGGTTGAATTATCTCAGGCAGCAACGCGGACTCTCTTCACTCCCTACTGGTGTGGCTAACTACCGAGAACAACGAGAATCTATCTTAAATTTGTTGGCCGATCATGTGGAAACGCATTTGAATTTGAGTCCGATTCTTCCCTCCTAGTGCAAAAAGGCAGGAGCCTCCAAGGCAAGAAAGCCTGTACAGTAGGCTTTTTAACCTTTTTTAACTGTATAGTTATTTCTGCCACCCTGCACTCGTCGATTTGTCCATTTCTTACTCATTGGGATCGACCACAAGTAACAAATAACTAACAACTAACAACTAACAACTAATGAATGTTAGCGTTCAATTTTTGCCAGACAATGTCACCATTGAAGCCCAGAGTGGAGAGCCAATTCTTCAAGTCGCTGAACGCGCTGGTGTTTTCATCCCCACAGGGTGTTTGATGGGAACTTGTCATGCATGTGAGGTGGAACTCGAAGATGGAGAGACAATTTGTTCTTGTATTTCAGCCGTCCCAGGAGGTCGCGATCGATTAACAATCAATCTCTATACTGACCCAACTTGGTAATTTAAAACTCGCATGCAGTATGGTGCCAATGCAGCATATAATTTTATGCTGCACCGTGCGTTATGGAGAGGTTGCTCGCTCAATTCGACTGAGAACAGAGAATTTGCCAACCTCAGCTCCATAGAGGATGCCAAAAATCAAAGAAAGGCAAATAATTAAAGGGCATACCAAGACCAGTCATTAATGCTGCATCGCTCATCACCAGAAGGACTGATTTGCATTACGCAACCGAACCATGCCTGGGTTTCCGGTCAATTGGCGCAGGTTTGGGGTAATGAAGAGTTTGGTCAGTTTGCCCCTTGGCAAGAAGTTTGTCTGGGCGCACAACAACACGATATTGGTTGGTTGAAATGGGAACAACAACCTACCCTAAATCCCCAAACCGGCTATCCTCGGAAGTTTAGCGAACTCCCAATACAAGTACATGTCGATATCTGGTCGAGCGCTAAGCAGCAAGCACTACCATTTGGGAGATATGCAGCGTTGCTGATCTCACTGCACGGGAGTGGCCTATATGAACGATATCGGGGTTGGAAAAACTCAGTGGAGTCTACTCAAATCGTCCAGAACTTTTTAGAGGACGAACATGCGTTTCAAGCACAGCTTGTTGCTAGTCTCCAGGATGACCCGTATTACGCTCCTTATATGACTTCTGAAGTCCTCGAACGCAATCGCAGGCTAGTGGTAACGTGGGATGCTCTTTCGCTACTGGTGTGTCAGGGATTTACGGGAGAGCAACAGGTTAGTCGGGTTCCTACGGCCGATGGTGAAACCACGCTCAAATTAACCTATATAGACGATAATCCTCACCACATTAGGATTTCTCCCTGGCCGTTTGGCTCTAGTCAGGTGAGCTTAGTCTATGAGGGACGACTCCTGCGACAACCGTTTACGGACGAGATAGCGATGCGAGACGCTCTGCGGGCTAATTGTTGGATTACCCTAAACACCACGCTGCAACCAGAGTAGGATACTACTCCCTTCAGAGCTAAAAGCTGATTTAGGCACAAGCTTGTTTGCGATCGCGTCGGTGCGTAAATGAGATCGCATCTTTCCCTAGCCAGAGAGACAAAAAGCGATCGAGCCAACGTTCCATCGCACTTGCATATAATGAGTGTTTCTGGAATTGCTCCTCTACGGATTGCGCCCCAGGAAGAGTCAGCAGGTGCCTTCCCTCTGTCGTCCATCTCTCCAGCATTTTCCGAGTCATCTCCGGATGGAACTGCACGCCAAACGCACTCTCGCCGTAGCGATAGGCTTGGTTAGGAAAAACGTCCCCAGATGCTAATAAAACCGCACCTTCAGGTAGTTCAAATCCCTCTTTGTGCCAGTGATAAACATGCAACGGTTCTTCAAAATACTCCCTGCCTGTAGGGGTTGGCACAATTGGGAAATAGCCGCATTCCATCCATCCCTCAGGATGGGGTGCCACGACGGCACCGAGTACGCGTGCTAAGAGTTGAGCACCAAGGCAAATTCCTAGCAGTGGTTTCCCCGATTCTAGTGCTACCGGAATCCAATCGAGTTCGGTACGGATAAAGGGTAGGCTTTCGCTATCATTAGCACTCATCGGTCCCCCAAAGATCGCACAGGCACAATGCTCAGCCATCGTGCGCGGTAGTTCGTCTTGCTGGCTGGGTACTCGAATATCCAGATGATAACCGCGATCGCGTAATAAGCGACCAATGCGTCCAGGATCGGAGGTGGGTTGATGGACAATAACCAGTATTTTGTTCACGGCACGCCTGACCAATCGATTCTGTCGAAAACCCTAACATATCCGTTGGTCAGGTTTGGTTGCCTATTTGGCTACCGAGGTTAGTTTTGGCTCAAGGGATCTACTTGAGGGATCGGTTAACCGTAAGCCATCTCCCCAACTTGCTTGATACAGTATTACCTGTCCGTCGTGAATCGTGTAATACAGGTCTCCGAGCAAGTCAGCAAGGAGAGTACTGCCCCTACCTCTCTTGCTCCACTAGACTGTAAACTTAACTGCTTAGTCTCTCTTGTCCCTAACCACTGCTAAGAAAAATTCCTCTCAAGACAGGACTGCATTTCCGCTTCGCTTGTCAAAATTGAGTTGGTTAAGCTAGACTTAAGAATTCTAGACATCACCACCTAATTAAGTTCGGTTATCTCACTTGGTCGGGTCTACTTGTTTAGGGCTTACTGAGTGATTATGGTAATAGACATGTTAAGGCAAGTTGATCGGAATCAATCCTGCCGGTGCTACTAGGACTATTGGATAGATGTTTCGACACTATTGCTAGACAGAGAAATGTTGAACCTTTTCCTCTTTACCGGCGTCTAAATCTGTAATACTATAGGATTAAGGCAAACTCATAATGACTTTGAGTTTTATTTTTTTTCCCGGTCCTGAGCAACGATAGATTGGGAAATACCGCAGAAGCAGCGAAGAGAGATTTTCCTCAGTATCCAGCTTCCAGTCATACCCCCGGCTAGATCCCCTGTCCCCTACTTGCAGAGGCAGGTGATCTATACATCTTTTGTCGGATGTAGCTACGGATTGGCATAAATATCCTCAGGGTGTGAGAGTTCTCAATATGCTTTTGAGGTCACAATCCGCGACACACTTACTGCTTGTTTTGCTTGTTTACGGAGTTACTACTCACCGATGCCCACAACCAACACGAAAAACCAAACAACCAAGCCCACGTTCTCTGCCGATATGGTTCGCACCTATCTGCATGAGATCGGTCGCGTGCCACTGCTGACCCATGAGCAAGAGATTGTCTACGGTAAGCAGGTGCAGCAAATGATGGCGCTGATGGAGGCTAAAGAAGCTCTCACTAAAAAGCTGGGGCGTGAACCGAGCGACCAAGAGTGGACTGAGCATGTTAACCAGGATGACGCTTCCCTAAAGAAAATCATAGCTCAGGGAACGCGAGCTAAGCGCAAGATGATTGAAGCGAACCTGCGCCTTGTGGTCGCGATCGCTAAAAAGTACCAGAAGCGCAACATGGAATTTCTGGATCTCATTCAGGAAGGAACCTTGGGATTAGAGCGAGGCGTTGAAAAATTTGACCCGACACGGGGCTACAAGTTTTCGACCTATGCTTACTGGTGGATTCGTCAGGCAATCACCCGCGCTATCGCTCAGCAAGCTCGTGCTATTCGTCTACCCATTCACATCACCGAAAAGCTCAACAAAATCAAGAAAGTTCAGCGAGAACTCGCTCAGACATTGGGTCGCAGTGCTACAGCCGCTGAGATTGCCAAAGAGTTAGAGTTAGAACCCGCTCAAATTCGCGAATTTTTGAGCATCGCTCGTCAGCCAATCTCGCTTGACGTTCGGGTTGGGGATAATCAAGACACTGAACTGTCTGAGCTTTTAGAAGATGAGGGACAAACCCCCGTCAACTACACCACTCAAGAATCGCTGCGGCAAGACTTGGATAACCTGCTGGCAGAACTGACTCCTCAGCAGCGTGAAGTCATTTCCCTGCGCTTCGGGCTAGAAGATGGCAACGAGCTATCGCTGGCAAAGGTCGGCGAGCGGCTCAACCTCAGCCGCGAACGGGTGCGCCAGTTAGAACACCAAGCTTTGGCACAACTCCGGCGTCGCCATACGAATGTCAAAGAGTACATCGCCAGCTAATACGGGGCGAGATTAATCGAAAGGGGGGATAACAGTTTTTGTTATCCCTCCTTTTTTTATAAACTTTTGTAAAGGTTTGCGAAATCCAAAATCCTGCGATTGAAGCTACTACTTAATTCAAAGGCAAGCGCTCACTAATGGCATGAATGTCGATCGCCTAACAAGCAAAATACTTGGGAAAATATCAGAAGAGGTAGTCGGGCAAACAGAGCCAATACCTGTCAGCTTGCTGCTCTCGATCCAAACTATCCAATTGGGTGAGTTGACCTCATCCATTCGAGGGAATCGTCAAGCATTGCTTCTGAGTAATCTTTGTAATAAGGGGTTTAACAGGAAGTGGTGCTGTGCGGTGGCAAACGATCTCAACGATCGGATGCCAAGACAAGTGCAACATGTGACGGTTAATAAACCGGTCGTAGGAGGAGTAAATCAGAGCATCGTTCAGGTTTATAACTATCATCAAGGCTCTAGTAGAGGATGCCGGTCAACATCACCCCATTCTCGCTCGAATTAAGTTTTTAGTCGTGAATTCCGGATTCTCTAGGCTTAGGTGATAGCGTGCTTTGTCTTCAAGGGTGTCTCGAAGTTGTGTTATAGGAGGTAACCGCAGTGATTAACCGGTTAAATGGATTGTTTTCGTCGGAACGTTGGCTGATCAATCGTTGGCAATTGCCGTTAGCTGGGTTACTTCTAACCGTTGGATTGGTAACGACCATCTCAACGTTGCAGGCAGCACCTGGTCAGCAGAAAAGCAAAGCTGCTAAATCCACCGTTAATTCCACAACAGTTGCACCTAAGTTCGAGGCAACATCTCCTCAGCTATCCGAGCCAGCTGTTGATTCTACTACAACAGCATCAACAGCCGCAGCAGTGGCACCTGAGTCATCCGAACAAACCATTAACTCTACAAAAGTAGTACCCAGCGTTCAGGCAACAGTACCCGAACAAACGCTTAACTCCACAACAGTGGCCTCGAACTTCGATTCCGCCATCTCTGAACCCTCCGAGCAAGCCGTTAATTCCACAACAGTCGAACCAACCTATCAGGCAGCACTGCCTCAGAAAGCGAAGAAAGCCATGAAGTCCACAAAGGTGACTTCAGATTTCAAGGCAGCAGCCGCTCAAAAGCCCGGTTCAGGTGTTGATGCCAAATCCGCTGCTATGCCCGCTGCCAAGTGGAGCCGCCCAGCTCAAGAGGCTAGCAAAGCAACCATTGCTCAAGTACCGGCAACAGATGCTCAAATTCCGGATGGCACTTATCTTTACGGTCAGTCCTCGGAACCCCAACAAAACGGTAAAGAATATTTAGTGTTCCAAGCGAATCAGGGCAAAGTAGTTGGCGCAATGTATCTACCCAACTCGGAATATAGCTGTTTTCACGGCACCCTGGATTCAAGACAAATGAATCTGACTGTTGTCAACCCTTATGACCAGTCAGCTTTTTCTCATACAATCGCTCGCTTGCAGCCCGCGCAAGTTGCCGCCGCAGGAGGACAGATTAACCTTCAAAATACCTACGACTCGCTGACTTATCCTTACGCCGTCGCGCTTGAAGGCTATCAACCTGTGCGTGAGATTAGCGCTAACGACAAACAACTTCTAAACAGCTGCATGAGTGAATATCAAACCCAAGTTGAGAATCAGTAAGACCTTGAGATGCACGATGTTTGGACGGTTGTCTTGTTGATTCGGTGAGGAAGCCAATACTCCTAAGCGATCGCGTGGCTCCCTCATTCTAGTTGCAGTTTTCTGCTAGCGACGAATGACAACTGGCGTGCCTACAGGAGCCCAACTATACAGCCAACGTGCATGAGGCACTCGCAAGTTGACGCAGCCATGGCTCATCGGCGTACCAAAGCGATTGTGCCAATAGGCACCATGAATAGCATAGCCACCCGAATAGTACATAGCATAGGGAACGTTCGGCACGTTGTAGTCTTCTCCGCGCATCCGCGTTGAGCGGAACTTAGATTGAATGGTAAAGGTACCGATGTGGGTTGGCGTTCGCCGTTTTCCCGTAGAAACAATGTAGCTTCGCACCCTGGTTTTGCCATTCCAAGCAGTTAATCGCTGAGCAGACAGATCGATTTCAATCCACCGACCGCTACGTTGTTGTCGAGCCAGGAGCATCTCAGGGGCAACATTAGACTGAGTTTCCAGCAAGTACGGACTCGCGGCAATACTCGGGAGAGAACAGACTCCCAATACTGCAATAGTCACACTTGCACCCAAGCACAAGGCTTTTGCGCGAAGCTTTTCCAGTGCAGAGCTACAGCTTTTCATATCGTACCTTCCGTAAAGCCGAGGAAATTGAGCAGATCAAGTAAACTATGGCGAATAGTGACCTAATTTAACTAATTGATTTTACATATTAAGCATATTAAGTAAATAGGTGTAAATAAAGTCGTTAACAGTGGAACCTACTCCTGTATCTAAAAAGGGGTGCTTGGGATGACCCGTTTATACAGCAAACAGAAGGAACAAGAGAAATTAAATACTATTACTGCTCAGTAGGCAGATGAGCCTCCGTAGAGATATTATGCAGCATCCCTCGGACTTCCATTAAAATCTGACCCAGCCGATTTTTTCCGCTCCCATCAGCTCCGCAGCCCCAATAATAATCATGGGGAGCATTCTCAACAATTAGCTCATCACCAGTAGATAGTAGAACCTCACGGATGTCAGCATGAGTTTCAAACTTGCGAAGTACTGCCTTCCTCATCACGTCATCTTTGACCTGTTCCCAATCTTGACGAAGAGGACGAGAACGCTCGCGTCCCATTTTAGCCGCATCTTTGGGCGTTTTCACCTGCCGAATTTGGTCAACGTGGGGCGTTCCGACAAATTTTTGTGCTTGGAAGTAATGTTCGCTAGTCGGCCACCAAGCCCCATCCAATTCAAAGCCGTGGGGTGAAAAATTGGAGAAACAACCGTATTGGCAACGAGTGCTGTAGAAGTAAATCGTCATAAGAAAGTTTTTACCTATCCTTCCCAAACAGCCGAGCGATGAGACATGTTAATCAATTGATCTGAGACATATCTATCAGTAAGGTTAAGATCGAGCCAAGCTAGCTCGGATGGATTATGGTATCTACCTCTACACCCTTGTCTGATATTCAAAATCATTGGGCAGGCTTATTCATTCAAGCCTTAGCTCAGCGTGGCATTGTCACTGGGTTTCCTGATGGGACATTTCGCCCCAATAACTCAATGACTCGCGCTGAGTTTGCGGCTGTCATCACCAAAGCATTTCCCAAACCTGCCAAGCGGCAGTATGGTGGTTTTGTCGATGTCCCTTCTACTCACTGGGCAGCGGCAGTCATCCAACAAGCTTATGAAAGTGGGTTTATTAGCGGGTTTCCCGATAATCGCTTTCGTCCCAACGATCGCATTTCCAGGATACAGGTTTTCCTTGCTTTAGCCAGTGGACTGGAGTTGGCTGCTACGGTGAAACCTGACTTAGCAGCAGCACTCCCGCTCATCTATCAAGATGCGGCTGGGATTCCCAGTTATGCCACCGATGAAGTCGCGATCGCAACTCGTGCGAGACTGGTAGCAAGTTACCCAACCGTAACCCTACTCAACCCCAATCTAGCAGCCACTCGTGCTGATGTGGTGGTTTCAGTTTACCAAGCTCTACTGTATCTCAATCGAGTTCCTCCGATTCAATCGAGCTACCTTGTCGTTCCTCCAGCACCAGGAACGCTGCCACAGGCGGTGAAAGTCAGCCATCGACGCGAGTTCCGAGGGGCATGGGTGGCATTGGTGTCGAACATTGACTGGCCGTCTAAACCAGGACTACCTGTCGAGCAACAGAAAACCGAACTAATTGGTGTTCTAAATCGCCTCCAAGCGATGAAGTTCAATGCTCTATTCTTGCAGGTTCGACCGGAAGGAGATGCTTTATATGCCTCGGAGTTAGAGCCTTGGAGCTATTGGCTGACAGGCACGCAGGGAAAAGCACCGAATCCATTTTATGACCCTCTAGAATTTGCGATCGCAGAATGCCACAAGCGCAATATTGAACTTCACGCCTGGTTCAATCCCTACCGCGCTAAGGTTGCCGTCAATACCTACCCCAATGCCAAGCCTCACATCATTCTCACAAATCCAGAATACGTTTACCGTTGGGGCAATCAGTTATGGATGGACCCAGGCGCGAAAGTCATTCAGGATAGAGCTTACAATGTAATGCTTGATGTCGTGAAGCGCTATGACGTAGATGGCATTCATCTCGATGACTATTTCTATCCTTATCCCATTGAGGGGAAGTCCTTCCCTGATAGCAAAACCTACTCGGCGTATAAGGCGAGTGGCGGTAAGCTGAGCGTCGGCGACTGGCGGCGGGATAATGTGAATAAATTGGTTCAGCGCTTGTGGACGGGGATTAAGGCAGCAAAACCGCACGTCAAGTTTGGCATTAGTCCCTTTGGGATTTACCGCCCAGGACAACCACCTCAGATTCAAGGGTTAGATGCCTATAGCCAACTGTATGCCGACGCTAAAAAATGGCTAGAACAAGGCTGGGTTGATTATTTGGCTCCGCAACTCTACTGGAAAATCGACCAAAAAGCCCAAAGTTACACGGCATTACTCGATTGGTGGACGAGTATTAACCCCAAACAGCGACACATTTATGCCGGGAACAATGCCTCGCAGCTCGACGGAAAAAGCTGGAAGTATGACGAGATTAAGCGGCAGGTGGATATTAGTCGCAGCCGAGGTAGTAAGTTGTCGCTGGGAAATATTTTCTTCAGTATGGATGCGTTCACGACCAATCGTCAGGGCATCTATGACCAGTTCAAGTCTTCAGTGTATGCTCAACCCGCCCTAGCACCTGTGATGTTGTGGTGGGATGCCTTACTGCCTGCTGCCCCAACAGGACTCGTTGTAAATGAACGCTACCTGACTTGGAAGGCGGCTGATGATACGGATATTCGATCTTGGACGCTTTATAAAAAGAATGGTTCTAGCTGGGCGCTGGTGCGAATTTTTTCTGGGGCGACAAGGGCTGCTACGCTTGAGCCGGGAACCTACGCGCTGTGTGCAGTGGATAGGATGGCGAATGAAAGTGCAGGAGCAGTTGTTTTGCTCAGTTGAGAACTGATGTTATTCCATTAGG
>DATNPT010000531.1:0-4700 GCA_036703075.1 Chroococcales cyanobacterium | reverse complement strand
GATAAGACTCAGCGAGATCGAGGTGACTGATGCGATCGCAAATTAGCATCACGCTGAGTTCTCGCGCCTTTTCACTGTTGTAGTCCAGATGGGTATTAAAAACTGTAATTGTTTTTTCCTCACCTGCAACAGCAAAGACACTCCAACTCACTATACGCGGTAAGGGATTTCCCCAATTGGGACTAATACTACCTGGGATGTCTGGCGTATCGCTCAAGAAAAAATCATGGTGAGTTAGGCACGATAAGCGATCGCTTCGGTAGAAGATTGCACAATGTTCACCGACGCCAGTGCCAGTGCGATCGCTACCGATACTTTGGTAATCCGGTAGTAACCGATGCAAGTCAAGCAACTGATGTGCCTGTCCTTCCTGAGTGCCAATTACATCAGGAGCATAGTGGTTAATTACCTCTGCTACTGCCTCTTTCCGTTTAGTCCAGGCATTGTCACCAGGGTCAGGTTTGTCATAGCGCAGATTGAAGCTCATGACCTTAATTTCCATGCCCTGAATTGTACTCCTGGATTGACAACTTACCGTTTACACATCAGTCTTTCTCGCCCTCCTAAATCCTTCAATTGGAGGCGGACTTTGAGGAATAGTCTACTCCAAAATCTCAAATTGGCTCAGCTTCCAATTTTCAGAGCCATCAGGATAAATCGCAGTACAAATAGACCAGCAAGAATCCAGACCGCAAGACTAATTTCATGGGCTTTACCCTGAAACGCTTTAACTAAAGGGTAGGTGATAAAACCAATTGCTAACCCTTCCGCGATCGAGTAGGTCAACGGCATCATGACAATCGTTAAAAATGCAGGAATCGACTCGGCTGGGTCATCCCAACGAATTAGCCGGACATTCCCCGCCATCAAAACACCCACAATAATCAGTGCTGGTGCTGTAGCAAAGGCAGGAACGGCGACCAACAGAGGAATAAAAAACACGGATAGACCAAACAAAGCGGCGACAACGACGGACGTAAACCCAGTGCGTCCTCCCTCAGCGACTCCCGCTGCTGACTCAACGTAAGTTGTGACGGGAGACGTTCCCATTACCGCTCCAATGGTAGTACCGCAGGCGTCGGCAATCAAGGTTTTCCCCACACGGGGCAGTTCGCCGTTTTCGTCGATGTATCCTCCTTGCACGCCGACTCCTGACAATGTGCCAACCGTATCAAATAAATCTACAAAGGCAAAAACTAAGGTAATGGCGAGTAAATCCCAGAGATTGGTTTGACCCAGCCGGCCAAGTCCTAAGAGGGATTGACCCAGTAAATCTCCAGGCCATGCCGGAATAGCGATGATTCCACTCGGCCAGGGAGCGGTGCCGAGAATCCATCCTAATAGTGCGGTGGCGAGAATTCCCCAGAGAAGTGCCCCTTTGATGCGTCGAGCGACGAAGGCACTAGTGATGAGAATTCCAATAATTGCCATGAGAGTTGGCGGCTGACTGAGGTCGCCTAATGCTGTTTTGGTAGCGGGATTAGCAACAATTAGACCCGCCCCTCCAACCTTGGGATCGCCAGCCAAGGCGATATAGGCGAGAAATAAACCAATTCCAGAAGCTGTTGCGATTTTGAGGCATTCGGGAATGGCATTGACAACATACGTGCGAATATTGGATACCGTTAGGGCAATCGTTAGCAACCCTTCGAGTAAGACGGCGGTAAGCGCGAGGTGCCAGTCAATTCCCAGGCCTAGAACGACGGAGAATGTAAAAAAGGCATTTAGCCCCATACCAGGTGCCATGGCAAAGGGGTAATTCGATACCAATCCCATGAGCAAGGTAGCGATCGCACTGGAAATAGCGGTAGCGATCGCCAATTCCCCGAACAAGTCCTTTGGCTGTTGGAGAAAAATGGCATTCGATAAAATCCCCGGATTGACTGCCAGAATGTATGCCATTGTCATAAAAGTGGTAATACCGGCTAGCACTTCTGTCCGGAGATTGGTTCGATATTCTTCAAAATGGAAGAACTGGGCGATCGTTCTTTGCCACCTCGGTGGTGGCTCCCAAGACGGCTCGAAACCGGGACTCGCTGCGCGATCGCTCAATTCATTCGTTTCCCTGTTACTCATGGCTGTACCCTGAAACACACTGCCCTCAGATTAATCTCTTATCGATTAACGTTTGGAAAGAAGCGACACAGTTCTCACAAAAGCTTTGAGCTATCAAGCGTGGTTTTGTTCTATGACTTTCTCAAAAAAGCTATCCGACTCATCGATCCCCTGGTTTGGCATTAGCATGACCGCGATCTTTTTGTTCTCACTTGTCCTGCGCTTTTGGGGACTGGGTCGGTTTAATACTCTGGTATTCGACGAAGTTTATTATGCCAAGTTTGCCAATAACTACTTAACCGGAACGCATTTTTTCAATGCCCATCCACCTCTATCTCAGTACATCATTGCGATCGGTATGTGGATTGGCTCTCATCTCCCCATCGGGCAAGATATCGTCAACGGCTTGACGGGTTCGCTGCGTTCTACCTGGAGTTATCGCTGGGTGGATGCCCTCACTGGCTCGTTTATTCCCTTAGTCGTTGCCGCCATTGCTTATCAGCTCAATCGCAGCCGTAGCTTCGCCTTGATTGCTGCCTTATTCGCTGCGACGGATGGTTTATTTTTGGTAGAGTCTCGCTATGCCTTAAATAACGTTTATCTCGTTATTTTTGGACTACTAGGTCAGTTATTCTTGCTTATTGCCCTAGCACGACCAAAATCGCAACGTTGGGGAAACCTCGCTTTATCAGGAGTCTTTTTTGGAGCGTCGGCTTGCATTAAATGGAATGGGCTGTGGTTTCTGCTCGGTGCCTACATGATGTGGTCAGCCGCTTGGGTGATGCAGTTAGTGCGAGTGCGTCTCACACGACGACAGGAGAGAAAAGCTTTTACCACTGGCGCAGAAGCTAGTAGTCAGTACTCCGTACTCCAGAGAACATCGCTGCAAAATCTAACTCAGTTAAATATTTTCCATATTGTCTGGAATTTTGCCATCATTCCAGTTCTCACCTACAGCATCCTCTGGATTCCCCACCTGATTATGAATCCCACTCCGGGATTCTGGCAGGCACAAATTGATATTTTGACATTCCACGAAAAAATTGGCGATGGGCCGAAGGTACATCCTTATTGTTCTCGGTGGTATAGCTGGCTGTTGATGTGGCGTCCAGTGGCCTACTTCTATCAGACGGCGCGGAACACTACGGAACAAGTGCCTGCTTATCCACCTCTACCTGCGGGTGCGGGGAAGGTGATTTATGATGTCCACGCGATGGGAAATCCTTTTCTCTGGTGGCTATCCACCGCCGCCGTTTTGTTATTGCTCATTCTCTTAGCAGTGCGTTTCCTAAGGGGAGACGGTTGGAAATTATCCCCAACTCCTTCTAACTGGATTGCACTCTATCTAGTATTGAACTGGCTAGCGAATTTGTTGCCATGGGTAAGAGTGACTCGCTGCACTTTCCTTTACCACTACATGGGAGCGTCTGTTTTCTCTGGGTTAGCGTTGGCGTGGCTCGTGGATCGCTGGTTGCATAGTGACAAGCCTGACTACCGAAGTGCTGGTGCTACGGTTATTGTTTTAATCCTATTAGCATTTGTTTTTTGGTTGCCAATCTACTTGGGGCTTCCCTTATCGACTCAAGGTTATCAGTTGCGGATGTGGTTCCGTTCTTGGGTTTAGGGAAAAAGCGATCGCACTGGCACTTGATGCACTCCTGTGAAGAGGGTGTCAAAAACCGAAGAAATTCGCGATCGCAGGCAACACATCCTGACAGGCTTTAACGAGTTGTGCGGCACTGGGTAAGCCTTCAGCAATCACTTTCAGAAACCCCATCGCTCGTTTTGCCTGTTTTTGTGCCGTTTCGTTATTGGGGTTTTGTCCAGCTTCTGCGAGGACTTTTATCTGTTCTAGGGCTTGCGCTTTGTCGTCGTCGGCTAGATTTTGGTCGTTAATTGCGGCTTGCAGTTGCGAGAGTAGTTCTTTGATTCCAGATTTTTCGGGTTCGCTAGAGGCGGGTAATTGATTAATAGTTTCGGCAACGGTGCCGCTAATCGTTCCACTGTCACCTAAGATGTTGCCGATGACATTTCCACTTTGATTTGTAATATTACGGCTTTGGTCGGTGCTTTCGTTCATAGATTTACTATCTGCTGTAGCTTTAACATCAACATTAATCGGTCTACTTGCCAGCAAGCTGACAATTTCTTTCATCTCAGAACTTTTTTGTCGGTAAATCTCAATCTGTTCATCTTTCGCGTTTAGTTTAGCTTTATAGGTCTCTTCAACGGCTTTGAGAGCAAGTTCATAGCTTTGCATAAAGTCACTATGAATCTTTTCTTTATCTGCGTCTTGGGAAACATTCAACCGAGCCACAACAACGCCATCTCCTTTATTGGCTATGCTTTGTAGCGATAGATCAGCTCCTTCATTTTGGGCTTGGACGGCATTGAATGAGAGAACAAAGGCTTTCCAGTCGATACCGTTGCGGAAAATCAGATCGACGGTATTTAAGACTTCTTGAAACAGCTTGGTAAACTCTCCTGGGGCAAATTCGCCACTATTGGGACGGCGTTCTTGGTGGTTGTTGAGGAGATAAACATAGTCACAGATGGCACCGTCGAGTTGAGTGGTGCTGTCAATATTCCAGGCTTCTAAGCAGGCTCCTGTTAGGTGAGCCTCGTGGAAATTGGTGTTCAAGGCT
>DATNPT010000529.1:0-13677 GCA_036703075.1 Chroococcales cyanobacterium | reverse complement strand
ATATCGCGCAGTTTGCCTTAGCCCAGTTACAGAATGGTCGTTACGGCACAGCACGTATCTTGAACGAAGCTACGGCTAGGGAGATGCAGCGCCGACAGTTTGCCAACGATCCTCGCATGATTGGCTCCGGTTACGGCTTCTATGAGGATTCGATCGCCGATAAGCTGATAACTTTACACAACGGTCGCCAAAATGGATATACCAGCAAGCTAGCTTTGCTCCCCGAACAGAACTTGGGTCTGATCGTTACCTGTAACAATAATCCAACGTCTTTAAACGATAAACTCGTGAAGGCGTTTTTAGCTCGTTACTATCCAGTCCAAGAAAAACCTATCCCACCGTCCCAAGGTCACCCTACTTCTCCAGAATTCATCCAAAATCTGGGCGGCACTTATCGCTACAACCGCTACCCTCACCACACCCTAGAAAAGCTGGCGGCAGTTTTTGGAGAAGCCCCAGAAGTTCCGGTTTTAGCTGGTAAGGACGGTACTATATCCATTTACGTACCGGAAAATAAGGCAGTGGAGGTGGAACCGCTATTCTTTCGCACGCTATACTCCAATACCTCCATGACATTTCGGCAGGACAAACAAGGGCGCATTACTTATATGTTCCTGGGTGATTCAGTCTTTGGTGCCTTGGAAAAGTTGGCGTGGTATGAAACCAAAGATTTTCAGGTGAAGCTGGTGGTATTCTGTACCCTAGTGTTTTTCTCGACTTGTGTAGTGGGGTCAATTGGCTGGCTCAGGAACGGTACCCGCAAGCCGTCGGTTAAAACTGAAAAAATGGCTCGGCTGGCACAATTTTTAGCCGTTTTAGTCAGTGCCTTGAACTTGATTTTTTTAATCGGTTTAGGGTGGGTTGTGCTGAATACTGATTTTTGGGAGTTCTTCTTTGGAGTGCCGAAGGCTGCAATTGTCCTACTTTTGATTCCGCCGCTAACTACAGGGTTGACAGCGGGATTGCTGGTTCTGGCAGTGATGGCTTGGAAAAATCAATATTGGTCAGCTATTAAGCGAGTTCACTATGGTTTAATTACATTGGCAGCATTGGGCTTTGTCTCATTTTTAAATTACTGGAATCTCCTGGGATTTCAATTGTGACAAACTTAGAGGCTATCTTCTAAAGAAATGTAAAGTTAGTCAAATTTGCGATCGCTTTATTGATGAACAGGCACCAGAGGAGGCGTACGGTGGGGATTGTCCACTCTATACAAAGAATGTTTTTCTTCTACTCTCGTGGTTCATAATAGCGACACTCCTTGCAGGGACCACAAGGATTCACCGCGCAACGGATGTAAGCAGAGCGAGCATTAAACTGGCAAGAAATATCACCAATTAAATAGCCAACTCCTTCCAGATAATATCGGTCAGGAGGAAGTTGTTCGGTTTGCAGCGTCCTAATAACAGGTTCTTGCATCGCTGCTCTCAACCTTGCTTGTGCCTGTTGCTTCGAGCGATGGATTACCCAGACTGAAAATACTGGTGGCGTCAAACCCAAGACAAAAACCAATATTGTCTCCAACACGCTCTTCTCCTCCGGGATGACTCTATCCGATCGCGCGTTTAGCGATCGCTATACTCTAAGTAATTCTTTTGTAACCAAACACAGCAAAAAACTCACCACCCTTAAGGTGCCTCGATTCTAACACTTCCTCAACTGTAGCTTCTGGGGACACAAGTCCCATGGTATAAGCGCTCGCAAGTCTGTGCGTCACCGCTTGCGAGCAACAATCTGAAACAGATGCCAGTACTTCTCCTCTCCTAAGGCAGTTTGTCCAGGATGCTCTTCTTCCACAAACATCTCAAGCTCAAAGGGCTGTAGCAACTCTTCCACTTGCTCGCGGGTATGATGAGTCACTGAGGTATAAATCGCCCAAGAATCGCGATCGCCAAATAACTGACCGCAAAATCGACCCCCAGGACGCAATGACGCAACAATCTTTTCCCACACACTCGGGAAATGCTCGGGCGGACAAAAGGGCAGCGAAAAGCTAGCATTCACTAAATCTACCTGCTCTGGTAAATTCACTTCTTCAAAGCGAACCGCCTGAGTTTCAAGACAATCGCGATTAACGTCGGGACGACTCAACAAACGTGCGATCGCTTCTTGTTCCCCATCAATCGCTAAAACCCGCCAGCCTCGCCTCAGCAGTTCTACCGTATCCCGTCCATCTCCACAACCTAA
Source organism: Chroococcales cyanobacterium (assembly GCA_036703075.1). Classification (GTDB taxonomy): domain Bacteria; phylum Cyanobacteriota; class Cyanobacteriia; order Cyanobacteriales; family Coleofasciculaceae; genus DATNPC01. Next base: position 11,490 of record DATNPT010000529.1, on the reverse strand, counting down.
GTCAACGGCAAACTTTTCTCCTGCTTGTTCTGCATCAAAACGCTCTAACGCCGCTAAAAGTGTATCTCGTGGCGGACGCCCCACAACGGCACTATAATATGCCGACCAATCTCGCTCAAATACTTTACTTTCGGCTGAATAGTTTATTGGCTCTGGCATATTTTTCTATCAGCGTTATAACCCACATTTTACACTAAACAAGAGAATGTTTTCGCTCTTTTTTAAATCGCTTTTATTGAGTAATGTAAAGTAATAACACCTGAATTTTATCTCTAATTAAATACTCAAAACCAACTATTTTTTGGAAGTTGAAAGTAGGAGCGAAAATTTATTAGATTAGAATTCGATGTATGCACCAAATCGAGGATACTCTTGATGAGCTAGTAACCTAGAGCAGCACCTGCCGGACGGCGGCTATCATTAGCACCGTAGATCCATCCCGTTTTAGGGTTGACAAAGAGGGACTCAGCAGCGCCCCAAGTTCCTAAGGGGATAATCTTGTATCCCCATTGCTGCAACATTTGAACAGCATCTGGCTCTAGAGCATAGGGTTCAGTCACAACTCGATCGGGCAACCCTTGATAATGGATGCGAGGCGTGTCTACAGCTTGTTGAATGTTCATGCCGTAGTCAATTACGTTCGTAATGACTTGTACAACCGTTGTGGGAATCGTCGAACCTCCGGGGCTGCCTGTTACCAGAAAAACTTTGTTGTTTTGCGTCACAATTGTTGGACTCATGGAACTGAGAGGTCGCTTGCCCGGTTCAATGATATTAGCGCTTCCCTGTACCAAACCGAAGTTGTTAGGTGTTCCTGGTTTTGAGGTAAAGTCATCCATCTCATTGTTGAGAAAAAACCCAGTCTTACCCGCAATGACTCCCGCACCAAAGAACGAGTTAATCGTGTAGGTTACTGCTACTGCGTTACCATAGCGGTCTTGGATAGAGTAGTGAGTTGTTTGATTTCCCTCATTAGTTGTGGCTTTAGGAAAGAGGGGTTCGGGGGGAATGGCACGATCGCGTGGAATCTTGGCTCGAATTTGAGCGGCGTATGCTTTAGAAACAAGTCGTTCAACTGGGTTGTTGACGAAATTAGGGTCACCCAAATACGTGTTGCGATCGGAATACGCATACAGCATAGTGGACAGCATGAATTGGAGCATTACCGGTGAACGGAATCCCATTGGTTTCAGCTTGTAGCCTTCTACAGTATTGAGCATTTGACAAACCGTAGTGCCGCCTCCGGGAGGTGGGGCAGAGATTACCTCATAACTTCGATAGTTACAGCGCACGGGGGGCGTCTCGCTGACTGCGTACTTGGCAAAGTCTTGTTTGCTCAGAATGCCGCCGTTCGAGTGGCTAGCTTTCACGATTTCATCTGCGATCGCTCCCTTGTAAAATACATCTGGTCCCTGCTTAGTAATGAGTTGGAGAGTATTAGCCAAGTCTTTTTGTACTAAGCGATCGCCAACTTTATAGGGAGTCTTGCCGTCTTTCAAAAAAATCGTGGGGACATTAGGTTGCTGTTTAAACCCTTCAGTTTTAAGATTGAGGGTTTTCACATCTCCTGGCTGTAAAACAAAACCATTCTGGGCAAGCTCTATCGATGGCGTAATTACAGCAGCGCGAGGCATAGTTCCATACGCAGAAAGCGCCCGATCGAGGCCTAATACGGTTCCAGGTACTCCCACGGCAAGATAGCCCTTGCTACTCAGTCCGCGTACCACATTGCCCTGCTTGTCGAGGTACATCGCTCGGGTTGCAGCTAGGGGGGCTTTCTCCCGGAAATTGATGAACGTGTCTTTCCCATTCGCCATGTGGATGAGCATGAACCCACCGCCACCGAGATTACCGCAACAGGGATGAGTGACTGCTAGTGCGTACCCAACAGCAACGGCAGCATCTACTGCGTTGCCACCTCGTTTGAGAATCTGCAATCCTACTTCAGTGGCAAGGCGTTGCTCTGTGACAACCATGCCGTTCTTTCCAAGTACAGGCGTTCCCGATCTAGTTTGAGCCGTGTTGTTACAGCTAGAACCTGGAGCAAATTTGCACGCTAGCCAGCTCTGAAATTTGTAAAGATAAGTTAACGGATGGAAGACACTACCTCCGATTACCATGTCTAGAGCAATCATTAAGCCAATGAAGGTAGCGATCGCGGCTAAGACTCGCAGGCGTCTTCTCATCTGTCATAACCTCTTTGCTTGAGATTATTTCGACTTTACAGCAAGCGGCTACATCTGCATTTAACAAAAGCGAGCGAGAAATCCCCCTGACACAGCAGCGACAATCGGGTAAAGATGCCTCAAAGATTACTCCGCCAACCTTACCAGCAGGAACTCGTTCCGGACTTGATATTGGCTTCAAAGGGAACTTCTTAACGGCCAACCGGCAACAGTACCCACGTTTAAAAACGTGGGATTGGGATAGGGACGTGGTTTTTCGTTGTGCTTGGCATCTTGAAAAACATATTTGTTTAAAGTGGGCTTTAAACCCACAATTAAAATTCCATCCCTGTTCCCTATTCCCTGTTCCCTGTTCCCAGCTCGTAGAGCTTTGTAACGGTGGAAATTGCGGAAATTGACACCACTTCTATACCGGAACCGAGCGCTGTTGTAGGTAATCTCGTGGCACTCCTGTCGATCGGAATGTACTTTGCCTGGAGGCGACCCAAGGAAGATAAATCAGGTCAATAAAAAGGCGATCGCGTGGCTTATCCAAGGAAGGAGAACGACCGCCTAGCTCTAGCAAAATCGATTGGGTCAACTGGAATACCTGTTACCTCAGCCTATCGCTGAGAACTGCTGAGTTCTTATACCTAAGGGCAGGCTTTTACATTAAATTGATTTGTTGTGAGCTATACCCTACCCCTTCTGTATCGGTCTGGAAAAATTCCCAATCTAGGGTTGGACGACTGCTTCAATCAGTAGACATCTTGCAACCGTCGATTTTCGCCCCCAGTCCTGCAATGGTAGGGGGATAAACATTTAAAATCCCCCAGGATTGGGGGATGCGAGGGGGAGTTCCCTGATTTATGCAAGAGACTTTCATGAGGCGTACCGCTCACACTCCAACATGAAAGGAGACTTTCTTTCACAGTCCCTCATGGCAGAATTGCCGCCACCACGAATGAAAATTTTTCTCCCCCTGCCTGCCCAGCTTCCCCTGCTATTTTCCTAGGAAGTCTATACTGCTAAATGTTGCAGAGGATTCTTGCTCGAATGAGAAAGTACGCAGCAACCAACTGGTCACTGAACACTGGTCAGTGAATACTGTTGAGGCACTCTAAGTTTTTCATAAACGCCGCTGAGCTGAACGCGTTCTGGTGTTTGCTGTGTGGTGATGCAGAACATGCGGACTGCTGCCTGGTATTCTCGCCATTGCCTGCGAATTGCCACACTGGTGGGATCGTCACCTAAGTCTTCAAAGCGCAATCCAGAGCGGCTGAGCCATTCGTTTACGTCAGTGGTTTCACCTTTTAATTCGAGTTTGGGATGGGTAGTTTTCATATAAATTAATTCCGCAATGTGTGGGTGATTTGAGGTTAGGCATTAGTGGTCGATCAAGTTTTTGAGCTGTAGTAAACCAGGCTAACCAGCTTAGAATCCCACACCGCGTAGATAATCCTCGATTTTTCCAATTTTCTCAAACAGCGACTGATATGGGATGAGCTGTAGGTACCTATCGTTTTCACCAATGAAGAACAGGTGTGTGGTCGCATCGATAGGTGTTTGAGTACCAAGGTCATAGCCGTTGAATCAGCGGAACGGGTTTTAGCCATTTTCTCGACTGATTCATTGGAGCCGTTGACCTGAGGTTGGTTGTTGGTACCAGGTTTGACGCTAACAACAGACTTTGGTTGACTCATGGATTTTTAATGAAGCAAGTTTAATAAAATATTTTGATTAGTTTCACTCTAGACTTATCAATCTATAGAAGCAATAGTTTTTTTTTGTCAATTCAATAAGCAAAAGTGATTGAATATCCATAGAAGGTGCGCTACTAATGAGCGCCTAGATGGAGTCAGGAGAGCGACAGCTATAGATAAGTCTTTCGCAGTAGTTTTCTAAATTTTTCGTAAACTTGCGGTTTTTTCCTGCGTGCCTAGAAACAGTATCTATAGAGAAGCAGTCTAGAGAACTGTGGAAGTATAAAGGTAGGTAGACATGATCGGTCAGTTCCTAGCCAGACGCTACCAAATCATTCGAGTATTAGGGGCTGGTGGATTTAGTCAAACCTATGTAGCTCAAGATACGCACATTCCCGGCAATCCGACTTGTGTGGTCAAACAGCTCAAACTGGCTGGTAACTATCCTCACCTCTTAGAAACGGCTCGACAGCTCTTCCAAAGAGAAGCGGAAACTTTGGTCAAACTGGGCCATCATAAACAGATTCCTAAGTTGCTGGCTTACTTTGAAGAAGACCAAGAGTTTTACTTGGTACAAGAGTTCATTGAAGGGCATACTCTCGCTACTGAACTACAGCCCGATCGCCGGCTCTCAGAAAGTCAAGTCATTCAACTGCTAGAAGACATTTTGAACATCCTAGCCTTTGTTCACAGTCAAGGGGTGATTCATCGGGACATCAAGCCAGAAAACATCATGCGTCGCGAGCCAGACAATAAATTAGTCTTGATTGACTTTGGCGCGATTAAGCGAATACAGAATAAACAGCTTGGTGCAGCAGGACAAGAGCAGCACGTTGCGACTAGTACCCGTATTGGTACTCCTGGCTATACGCCGACAGAACAAGATCGAGGTAAACCACGCCCTTGCAGTGATATTTATGCTTTAGGTATGGTTGGGATTCAAGCTCTAACAGGTGTATCCCCCAGCCAACTGCAAGAAGACGAAGAAACTGGAGAAATCATCTGGCAACACCAAGCACTGGTGAGTCCGCCGTTGGCCGAGATTTTAACGAAAATGGTGCGTTACCACTTCAAAGAGCGCTACCAGTCAGCCGCAGAAGTGTTGCGAGACATCCGGCGCATGAAAAATGCTCCGTCTACACCAGTGCTTCAAGCACCTATCGTCGATCGCGTTAGCCATCAAGTCAACGAACTAATTTTAGAGTGGGTAGAACAGGGACGACCACAAACTCGGTCAATTCGCGAAAATCAGCGTAGCAAACACTCTGGCACAGTTCGGATTGGGCGAGATCCAACGGTGTGCGATATTGTTTTACCAGACCCGACTGTCTCCAAACTGCATGTCGAGATTTTTTTTAATCCTCAACACAGGTGTTTTTCCTTACGTACTCTCAACAAAAGTAATCCGCCGCTTGTAGATGGGGAATCCTTACCGACTGGGGAGGTAGCCCTTCATCGAGGAAGCCGGGTGCGGCTAGGGTACATAGAGTTGAGAGTAGCTGATATTACGCTCAATTCGCAGACAGCTACTGGGAGTGGGAGAGATGCGCCAACTCCGCAGGCGAGTGTATCCTCTCAACCGGAGGAGTCAGCTCTACAACAGCCAGTTACCCAAACAGTCAGACAAAATTCAACCTCTAATTCTTCTGTTATTCAAGCTGTTCCGATTGGGCCAGTCACTACATGGGCTAATCGCTCTACTTCTACTAGCAAAGTGCCTCTACTTCTTGGAATCAGTATGGCTACCCTAGTCAGTGCGGGTAGTGCTTATGCTTATTTGCAATGGCACTCTAAAAACCCGGTTTCGATGAATGCATTAATTGCTAAATTTGGCTTAACCTCTAACTCAAATTCAACAGACAAATCCACCTCTAAATCGGATTCAAGTTCTAAATCAAAGCCAATCGATGCATCAGAAGATAAGTCGGATTTAAGTTCTAAATCAAAGTCAACCGATGCATCAGAAGATAAGTCGGATTCAAGTTCTAAATCAAAGTCAACGGATACATCAGAAGATAAGTCGGACTCAACCCCTAAATCCGATTCAACAGACGCATCAATAACTAATTTCAATTCAACGCCACAACCTCGCGATGATGGACCAAACACTCTAGCCCAAGCCAGAGCGCAAGCTAAGAGAGGCGATTTTCAAGAAGCGATCGCTCTCGCCATACAAATTCCCTTGAGCAGTTCCGCCTATCGGCAGGCTCAAAATGCGATCGCAGACTGGCAACAACAGCAACAAAAGCAACAACAAAACCTATCTAGACAGCAGTCTGAAACTCAAGCCCGAACTCTTCTGGCTAAAGCTAGAGATATTGCTCAAAACGGAGACCTGGAAACCGCAATTAGAATAGCCCAAGAAGCGATGACACAAGCGTCCTTAGACAGTTCTGTTTATCGGGAAGCTCAAAGCGCGATCGCTCGGTGGCAACGAGGAACTACAACCAAAACCGAACCCAGGATGACCACAGCATCCTACAAATGCTACTGTCAGTCCAACGATCCAAATGCCCAACAGACAGCGCTCTCTACCCAATCACAGAGCGATCTCAGTGGCTCAGATTGCACGACAGACAAAGGAACTGAATCTGAAGCAATTGGATTCTGGAGATGTGAGAAGTAATAACTTTGCTGCGAATGGGCAATTGGTAATTCTATTCGCCATGCCAATTGCATCTCCTTTTCTCCGGAATCCGTCCATCCTTGGGGTAATTCCACAGGACAGGACTTACGCACGAACGCCACGCCATCTGTAGGGGCAATCCAGAAGTGGTTGCCCCCGTTTTCACGCAAGGTGTAGAGGCAATGCGTAAGTCCTAAGGAGTGAATACAAATCAAGGATAAAAGCTTATCAACACAACCTTTTACAATAAAGAGCGTTCCGAATGTGTTGTGGTGCTATGAGCTTCCAAAGCAAACCTGCTTGGGCAGGGGATGATTTTCTCTCTCGTTGTGTCAATCTCCTAATTCAGACCAAGCCTATCTACGCGGTGATGAAGCAGCAGGCACGCCAGGTGCTGATTAAAACGGCTGAAAAAAATGGTGTTTCCTGGCGCAAACACTATCAAGAATTGGTAGCATCTGGAATTCAGCAGCAGATAACTCAGGTCACGAATACAGCAGTCCGTTATCCTGACTATTATCAAGTGCCCTTCCACGCTTATGAAAGAGGAAACTTGTGCTGGGAAGCAGCCTTTGAGGCAGAACCGGCGACTCATGCCATGGCACTACGAGTTTGGAAAGATGAACCGTTGACCTGGCAAGTGGCACAGGAACGTCTCCGCAGCAGCTTCCATCAAGTGCTTGCCCAATACATCACGCAACCCGTACAAGAGATTCTGGACATCGGTTGCTCGGTTGGCATCTCGACGTTGGCATTGCATCGCTTCTATCAAAGCCAGCAGGATAGTTCTGTTCGTACCATCGGCTTAGACTTATCACCCTATATGCTGAGTGTTGCTCAGCATCGAGATACAAAAGGTGAGATTGCTCAATGGATTCATGCTAATGCAGAAGAGACTGGGTTACCGGAATGCTCCTTCGATCTGCTCGCGCTTCAGTTTGTGATTCATGAGTTACCCCGTCAGGCAACGATCGCCATTTTTAGGGAAGCCTTGCGGTTATTACGTCCCGGTGGTCATCTGGCGATCGTGGATAACAATCCCAAATCGCCTGTGATTCAAAATTTGCCGCCCGTGCTGTTCACCTTAATGAAGAGTACGGAACCCTGGTCAGATGATTACTACACTTTTAACGTCGAATCTGCCATGCAGTCTGTTGGCTTTGAACACATTGCAACAGTTGCCAGTGACCCTCGACATCGCACGATTTTGGGGCGCAAACCATGAGCTTTGCAAACAAAACGATTATTCTTACAGGTGCCTCTGCTGGAATTGGACGAGCGCTGGCACTCTCCTTGGCTCAACAAGGCGCGAATTTAGTATTAGCCGCCCGTAATCAAGCCGCATTAGAAGAAACAGTTGCTGCCTGCACAAATCAGCCAGGAACTGCGATTGCCTCTGGCACAGTGCCTCGCGCGATCGCAATTCCCACTGATGTAACCCAAAAAGAAGACTGTCAGCAGTTGATAGAAAAAGCGATCGCAACATTTGGGCAGATTGATAGTTTGATCAATAATGCTGGAATTTCAATGCTGACCCGCTTTGATGAGATTACAGACCTCTCCATTTTTGAGCAAGTCATGCAGGTTAACTACCTCGGTGCCGTCTACTGCACTCACTACGCCCTGCCTTATCTCAAAGCCAGTCGAGGACTTTTGGTGGCTATCTCTTCACTGTGTGGCAAAACTGCCGTACCCACTCGTACCGGTTACGTTGCTAGTAAGCACGCGATGCAAGGTTTCTTCGATACCCTCCGCATTGAGTTACGGGGAACCGGGGTGGATGTGCTGGTTGTCTCACCGGGGTTTGTTGCAACCGACATTCGGCAACGTGCTCTAGGAGCGAATGGGCAACCCTTGGGTGAGAGTCCTCGCGATGAGAGCAAGGGCAATATGCCAGTAGATGAATGTGTGCGTCAAATTATCTGGGCGATGGAACGTCGCAAACGAGAACACTTGATGACGTTGAAAGGCAAAGTGACACCTTGGGCAAAGCTGATTGTGCCGGGGTTAGTCGATCGCATTGCGGCTTATACTGCTCGCACCACAACTTCCATCCAGAAGTAATCCTCTGCTCAAGCACTCCAACCCCAACTCAGGAGAAACAGGGCACCGAGTAACGCCTCTGCAACTACACCGCCAATATTCTTAATCGAGGCACTGCGCTCGAACACACTCGACAGCAAGCGAACCGTTGCGGCTCCTAAAGAAGCAACACCCAGAACTGTAAAGGCATCAGCAGACTGCAACCATAAACAAGTGGCTCCCAACCCTATAAAAAAGCTGCCGAGCGTTGAGCGAATTTCAGAAACGCCAACTGGGGCAATGGGTTGAATACCCACAAAGGCAGCCATCGTTTTGGGAAAAAGCAATGCTGCTACCCCCAGAACCATGAGGAGCGCTGCTGCAATGTTGGGAGCAATAAGTGTAATGCTTTCCACAAGTGAAATGGTGAAAGGGACACTTCTATTTGTGTCTTTCAAGATTGAGGTAAGCTACTGTCGGGAGGTAGAACCTGATGGAATAGAGGAGAGTCCCAATGTGCGATACCTTTGTTGCCCTGCCGGATGCGACTGTCGATCGTTTAGTGATTTTCGGAAAAAATAGTGACCGTCCTGCGGGTGAGATTCAAGATGTCGTCACATTTTCGGCTCAAACTTACTCCAAAGGACAGCGAGTTCAATGCACTTATATTGAAATTCCACAGGTTGAACGCACCTATGCGGTGATTCTCTCGAAGCCTCGGTGGATGTGGGGAGCCGAGATGGGTGCTAATGAGTGTGGCGTCGCGATTGGGAATGAAGCTGTCTGGACAACTCAGCCCTGTCAGGCAACTGGATTACTGGGAATGGATTTAGTCCGACTCGGGTTAGAGCGAGGTGAAACGGCTTTGGCTGCCTTGCAAGTCATCATTAACCTGTTGCAACAGTATGGACAGGGCGGAAATTGCGCTGAACATTTTTCCTTCACCTACCACAACTCTTTTTTAATTGCGGATTGTCAAGAAGCCTGGGTACTGGAAACGGCTGGAAAGTATTGGGTGGCAGAAAGAATTCCCTGTGGAACGCGATCGATTTCCAATAATTTGAGTATTCGTGGCAAAGGTGATTTGCAACATCCCGGTGTGATTGCCGATGCGATCGCTACTGGACTTTGCACTAGTGAGGCAGACTTTGACTTTGCCCAAATGTTTTCTGAAAGCGGAGTAGAGGACTCAGTGCCACCTTACTCTAGGGAAGGACGGGTGCGATCGCTTTGTCAGCTTCATCAAGGTAAGTTTGCGATCGACACAGCAAAATCCATTTTGCGAGATCATCAGGGACATATCTGTATGCATGGAGAGTTTGAGACAAGGGGTAGCCAAATTTCAAGGTTGTCATCTCAACAAGGCGAACACTGGTTCATCGATCGCCCCTTCCCCTGCCAGCAAGACTACAAGCTCATAGCATTTCCCACAACAACTGAAAGCAAGCATCAGCCTGTAGAAGTAAATCCGTGAGGCTCAAGCTGGTTGCTCAGTCAATGACTCGAAAGGTCAAATTAATCCGGGGAGGAACCGGACGTTTAGTTTTAGGAATTTGATGCTGCCAGTACTGCTGCGTTGTGCCTTGCATCAACAAGAAACTACCAGACGTTAACTCCAGTTGATGCTTCAAGCCTTTATCAGCTCGGTGCCGCAGCATGAACCGTCGCGTTCCGCCCAAACTCAGAGAACCAATGACTGGATTTTGCCCTAACTCAGGTTCATCATCGCTATGCCAGCCCATACTGTCGTTGCCATCTCGGTAGAGATTGAGCAGCACACTGTTGAACATTACACCAGAAACCGCTTCAGCCTTTGTCTTGAGGTCAAGTAGTGTGTGTGTCCAAGGACAAGGATGCATCGTAATGCCAGAGTAAGTGTAGGATTTACCAGGATTGCCATGCCAAGCCGTCAGTCTGGGTTGAGGCATGGAACGCCCGTAAATGGTAATCCAGTCCTGTCGCCAATCAATGGTTTTACTGAGTTGTGTGAAAAAGCGATCGCTTTCCTGCCCATCCAGCAGAGACGGGTAGAATAGGATATCTGCATCAGGTAGTTGGAGAGGGACACTGAGCATAACACGAACTAATAGGTAATCAATTGCCGATGCGTCGCGCAAATGTCAGCACATGCGTTGCAACAGATTGAGGTCGATCGAAGTGGGGCACATGACCCGCTTCTCGAATCCAAATGAGTTGACTGCCTGAAATTGCCTGTTCAACTTTGGTTGCATCGTCCGTCCCCAACACATCATCGGCTTCTCCCCACAAAATCAGGGTGGGATGGTTCACCTGAGCGATGCGATCGCCTAAATTAGCATACCCTCCACTTTGAGTGAAAGACGCGATCGCCGCTTTCCATCCTGGCATCTCGTGATGCAGCAGAGAACAACGCAGCGCATCAATCAGCGTTAGGTCAATTATTGGGAAAGCTAAAGCAGCAGTGAGAGCAGCCTGTTTGCGGAAGTGCAACCAATTTGCCCCCAATTCAATCAAGGGATGCGGCAGAAATTGCTCAACCGGAAAACTGCCAGAAAAGCCAACACTGTCAATCAAGACAAGCGATCGCACCCAGTTGGGATAATTTAGGGCAAAGTCGATCGCTACTGCACCCCCTAACGATGCACCAACCAGCATTACAGGTTGCCCAATCCAGGTTTCTAAAACGCTCAGGAGGTGCCGCCGGATGTTTTGAGGATTGACGGCAAGGGTAGGAACGTACTCTGTAAATCCAGAGCCAAATAGATCCACTGTCCAAGTCTCATGCCGGGTTGTTAATAAGGGGAGTAAACGCCGGAACTCCAGCAGGGAACTGTCAAATCCAGGTAGAAATAGAATTGGTACAGCGTTAGGTTGGGAAGGTGAGCGATCGGGACAATGACGGACATAAGCCGTAGCAATTGCGGTTGTGCCCTGCTCGAAGGGAACCTGAACCACGCGACGTTCAAGTTGTTGAAAAAGAGCGATCGCATCTTTG
>DATNPT010000526.1:0-5449 GCA_036703075.1 Chroococcales cyanobacterium | reverse complement strand
CGTTTTCCCTTCAGGGATGACCCGTTGAACAATGCTGTAAGTATCTTCTTCGACAATTCGATACGGTACGCTTAGAGACTCTAAATACTCTGGCAATACGTGCGCTGGAAACCCTGGCTGTTTCTGATCCAAATTGACGGCAAGGAGATCGAATTGGATTGGCGCTTTGCGCTGGAGGCTGAGCAACAAGTCGAGTAGGGTATGAGAATCTTTCCCACCCGATAGGCAAACCATTACACGATCGCCATTTTCAATCATATTGTAATCCGCGATCGCTTTTCCTACCCTGCTACGTAGGTGTGTCTCCAGTTGTTTGAAGGCTTTTGAGCGATGAACCTTCGTCGCATCCATGCAAGAGTTTCCCAGATTTTACGAGCCATTGTAATTGGCTTTTCAACGCAACCTCAACCCTTACAAGGAAAATGTAGCTGAGGTAAACAGCAGTTTTTCCAACAGAGGAGCGATCGCATCTGGTTAAGATATGGATGAATATCTACCCGCAACTCAAGACTATCTGTGGCTAAATCAGAACAATCTACCTCTCTACTCAGAACTCCCCTCTATCCACTTGCCGTAGAACAAAAAGCACGGCTAACAGCTTTCTCCGGTTGGGAGATGCCAGTGCAGTACAGCAGTATTGGACAAGAACATGAGGCAGTACGGACTGTGGCGGGGATGTTCGATATCTCCCACATGGGCAAGTTTGTTTTGCAGGGGAAACAGCTAGTTGAACAACTTCAGCCGTTGGTGCCTTCGGATTTGAGTCGGTTGCAACCCGGACAAGCACAATACACCGTCCTGTTGAATGCCAAAGGTGGCATCATCGACGACATCATCTTTTATTACCAAGGGGAAAATGCTGACGGCGAGCAACGGGGAGTGATGATTGTCAATGCAGCAACCCGAGTGAGAGATAAAGCCTGGGTATTTGCACAGATAGAATCAGCAGAAATTAATTTCCAAGATGTCTCGAAGGAAAAAGTCCTGATTGCAGTTCAGGGGCCGCAAGCGGCGGCGTATCTTCAGCCTTTGGTTCGGGAAGACTTAACTTCAGTCAAAGCGTTTGGACATTTAGAAGCAACGGTGCTGGAGCAACCTGCCTTCATCGCCAGAACTGGCTATACGGGTGAGGATGGATTTGAGGTAATGGTAGACCCAGATGTGGGGATAGAGCTATGGCGCAGTTTGTCAGCGGCGGGTGTGACTCCCTGCGGATTGGGGGCAAGAGATACTCTGCGACTGGAAGCGGCGATGGCACTGTACGGACAGGACATTAGCGAAACCACAACTCCCTTAGAAGCTGGATTGGGTTGGGTGGTTCACCTCGATACTAAAGGTGATTTTATCGGACGTTCCGTACTGGAACAGCAAAAAGCCAATGGGGTGGAAAAACGCTTGGTCGGTTTGGAAATGCAGGGGCGTCACATTGCGCGTCATGGTTACCCCGTGGTGCATGCAGGGCAAGCCGTCGGAGAAGTCACGAGTGGCACGCTCTCGCTTACCTTAGGAAAAGCGATCGCACTAGCCTATGTTCCCACTTCTCTCTCGAAAATTGGTCAGCAACTAGAGGTAGAAATTCGGGGTAAGACCTATCCAGCAACAGTCGTGAAAAAGCCGTTTTATCGCTCGCCGAGTCGTCTATCTAGCAGCTAGATACGAAGCCAAGCGCAGTCTAACCAATCCTTGTTTTTGAGTTCAGATGTATTTACCGTCAGAAAAAAACGCTAGGGTCCGATCGCAATTAGTTAGATTAATGGGTGCAGATTGCACTCATGGGAAGTTGTACACTTAGCTCGGCTTTGTAATGAGGATCATAAGATGACCTTTGAATATCCTGAGGATTTGAAGTATCTCGATACCCACGAGTATGTACGGCTTGATGGGGAAATCGCCACACTTGGCATTACGGCTTTCGCCGTCGATCAGTTGGGTGATATCGTGTTTCTGGAACTGCCGGAAATTGGTGATGCTCTGGAAAAAGGCGAGAGTTTTGGCAGCATTGAATCGGTGAAAGCGGTTGAAGATCTTCATGCCCCGGTTTCCGGTACAGTGATCGAGCGTAATGATGCGATCGTTGATTCTCCCGAAGCTATAGGCGATGACCCTTATGGTGAAGGTTGGTTAGTCAAGGTACGCCTCGATGACCCGGACGAACCCATCGAAGCCATGTCTGCCGAGGAGTACCGCGCTCTAGTAGAAGGAGAATAGGGTTTTCACGTTTAATGCTTGACAAATGACAGCCGACTTCTCAAAAAATATTGCAAAATATGAAGTAAGCGTGTCAGTAATAAAGATATAGGGTCAGTTATTGCCCGTATACCGAGTTAAGCGATCGCTCGTGAAAGGCTAATGCTTGACCTGGATAGTACGCTGGTTGGCTGAAGGACGGGAAAACGTTATTCGTGTGTTCCACTATAGATGACTCAGTTATTTCCCATGTTGAACTGGCTTGGCGTTATCAATTTTGAGACAGTACCGACATCACTCGCATTGTGCGTTAGTTCGCCGAATTTAATGATTTGAAAACGCCGAGGTTGTTGCTTTTTGTAAAGCTCCTGTAAAGCTGGCTACTCTATTAAAATCCTGCTCTACCTTATATACATGAAGAGCGCCTCTGCGTAATTCGATCGCTCCTTTAGCCAAACCCCAAATCTAAAGACACGCGACATCAGGTCAACCTCTCCTTTCCTCGGTTTTCTATGCAGAATTTGAATATTACAGTTAATAATGAGGCAAACGGTAATGGCGCTCAGCGTAGCACCAAAGTCGATCGCCTCGTTCTTGACGAAGAGCAGCAAGTTTGTTCTCATGACCTCCTGGCACCTACCGATTCTTTTGTAAACCGGCATATTGGTCCTAGCGCTGATGAAGTCGAGCAGATGCTCAAAGGTTTGGGGTTCTCAACCTTAGACGCTCTAATAGACCAAGCCGTGCCTTCCGCTATCCGGTTTAATCAATCCTTGAAGTTGCCGGAACCACAAAGCGAGTATGCAGCCCTCGCCAAGCTCAAGGAAATCGCTTCAAAAAACCAAGTGTTCCGGTCGTTTATCGGTATGGGGTATCACGATTGCATCACCCCACCCGTCATTCAACGCAACATCTTAGAAAATCCAGGCTGGTACACCGCCTATACCCCTTACCAAGCCGAAATTGCTCAAGGACGGTTGGAGGCACTGCTGAATTTCCAGACGATGATAGTTCAGCTAACAGGTCTGGAAATTGCCAATGCTTCATTGCTGGATGAAGGTACTGCCGCCGCCGAAGCAATGAGCATGAGCTATGGTCTGTCGAAGACAAAAGCCAAGGGATTCTTTGTTTCGAGTGCCTGCCATCCTCAAACGATTGAAGTCGTACAAACCCGTGCAAAACCTTTAGGAATTGAGGTGATTGTCGGCGACCATCGCACGTTCGGATTTGACCGAGACATTTTTGGAGCGCTACTCCAGTATCCAGCAACTGATGGCACCGTTTACGACTATCGGGAATTTATTGAAAAGGCTCACACGGCAAAAGCATTAGTGACAGTAGCGGCCGATCCATTAAGTCTAGCGCTGCTGACACCCCCCGGTGAATTTGGGGCTGATATTGCGGTAGGAAGCACTCAGCGCTTCGGGGTTCCTCTGGGATACGGGGGACCGCATGCAGCATACTTTGCAACGCGAGATGCCTTTAAGCGGCAAGTGCCAGGGCGGATTGTTGGGGTGTCGAAAGACGTTAATGGTAAGCCAGCACTGCGTTTAGCGCTTCAGACTCGCGAGCAACATATCCGTCGCGACAAGGCAACGAGCAACATCTGTACGGCCCAAGTGCTACTCGCTGTTATCGCATCCATGTATGCGGTTTATCACGGCCCTAAGGGAATTAAACGCATCGCCGAGAGAGTACATCAGGTGACGGCGATACTGGCGGAAGGGTTGAAGCGGCTAGGGTATACGATTAGCTCAGAGACGTTCTTTGATACAGTACGTGTCGAAATCAAAGAGCGATCGCCTTTACAAAATGCCACCCCAATTCTAGAAGCTGCCCAATCCCGTGGCATTAACTTGCGCGTCTTGGATAATGATGCGATCGGTATTACGCTTGATGAAACGACAACGGTTCAGGATTTGCTCGACCTCTGGCAAATTTTTGCCAATACAGAGTCTCTACCCTTCTCCGTCGAAGAAGTAGCCAATTTAGCATCTTCAATCCAAACTCTAAAATCCTTTGCTCGAAAAAGCAATTACCTGACTGAGCCCGTCTTCAACCGCTATCACTCAGAAACCGAGTTATTGCGTTACCTGCATCGGCTAGAAACCAAGGACTTATCGCTGACAACGTCAATGATTCCCTTGGGTTCCTGCACGATGAAGCTGAACGCAACATCCGAGATGTTACCCGTGACGTGGTCAGAATTTGGCAAGATTCATCCATTTGCTCCGCGATCGCAAGCGCAGGGTTATCAAGTGCTGTTTGAGCAACTAGAGGCATGGTTAGCTGAAATTACTGGTTTTGCCGGGATTTCTCTTCAGCCTAATGCGGGTTCTCAGGGAGAATATACGGGACTTTTAGTCATTCGTCAGTATCACGAAAGCCGAGGGGAAGGGCATCGGACTATTTGCCTAATTCCTGAATCCGCTCACGGAACAAATCCCGCAAGTGCGGTGATGTGTGGCTTGAAGGTGGTAGCAGTTACCTGTGACGCTCAAGGTAATATTGACGTAGATGACCTGAAGGCGAAAGCTGAGAAGCATAGTAATGAACTAGCAGCCTTGATGGTTACGTACCCCTCAACTCACGGAGTATTCGAGGAGTCGATTAAGGAGATCTGCAACATCGTTCATACCCATGGCGGGCAAGTTTACATGGATGGGGCGAATATGAACGCCCAGGTTGGACTATGCCGTCCCGGAGATATTGGGGCTGATGTGTGTCACCTGAACCTGCACAAAACCTTCTGCATTCCGCATGGGGGCGGTGGCCCTGGCATGGGGCCAATTGGGGTAATGCCTCATTTAGTGCCGTTTTTACCTGGACATTCGGTTGTGCGAATCGGGGACGAACAAGGAATTGGGGCAGTTTCTGCCGCACCTTGGGGGAGTGCCAGTATTCTGGTGATTTCCTGGATGTACATTGCCATGATGGGGGCGGCGGGTTTAACGGAGGCAACGAAAGTCGCAATTCTCAATGCTAATTACATCGCTCATCGATTAGAAGCTTACTATCCCGTTTTGTATAAGGGAAATGCTGGGTTGGTGGCGCATGAGTGTATCTTAGATTTGCGATCGCTTAAAAAATCAGCAAGCATCGAAGTTGAGGATATTGCTAAGCGCCTGATGGATTATGGTTTCCATGCCCCAACCGTCTCCTGGCCGGTACCGGGAACGATTATGGTGGAACCGACAGAAAGCGAATCCAAAGAAGAACTCGATCGCTTTTGCGAAGCGATGATTGCGATTCGTAAGGAAAT
>DATNPT010000518.1:0-9944 GCA_036703075.1 Chroococcales cyanobacterium | reverse complement strand
GTCTACTCCAGAGACTTTACCAAAACTTTAACAAAACCTTCTCTCATCTCAACAAAATCTAAACAATTAGGGAGATAAAAACTTAATATAGCGGTTTTCAGGGGTATCAAATACACCCAAAGGCTCATCGTTCATGGCAAGAAAGACGCAACCAAAGCTGATAGAATCGGCCTCCTGGAAAAATCAGTTTCTACTGGTGTAGCTTTAGTACTTATCGGCTTTGCTCCAGGCAATTATGCAGGAAGTCAGATTGTAGCAACTGATAAATAGGCAAGTTACAGGTGCATTAGCGTATCTGCTTTGCTTAATCCCTCTGATTACAACGTCGAGTGCCAAATCTTTATGGTTCTGTCATCGCTACCACTCACCAAAATGTGCCCGTCCGGGCTAAAAGCAACGGAGCCAACTGTATTTTGATGACCTAAGAGGACTCGCAGGCATTTGCCTTTGCGTAGGTTCCACAACTCAATGAGCTTGCCACTGCTAGTAGATGTTGTGCAATTACCACTAGCAAGAGTCTGCCCATCTGGACTAAAGGAAATAGACTTCACTCCCTCTGACTGACTAGATAGGGAATTCCGAAGTTGACCTGTTTGGGGATTCCATAAATCGATGGTTGTACCACTCCCACTGGCAAGCATTTGACCATCGGGACTAAAGGCAACAGATGTAATGCCGTATGTCCGAGTTGCAAAGGTGCGTAACCGCTTGCCGTTGTGAGGGTTCCACAACTCAAGAGTCCCGTCCAGACTCCCCATCGCGCAAGTTCGACCATCCGGGCTGTAAGTTACCAGTCGCACTGAGTTTGAATGTCCAGCTAAAGTACTTAACAGGTTACCAGTACGAACTGCCCAGAGTTTGATAGCCGATCCAATACTAAACAGGGTCTGACCTTTAGGATTAAAGGCGATGTACCGAACTTTATCCGAATGACCCGTCAGCGTATTCAGCAATTGTCCAGTGCGGAGCGACCATAAGCCGATCGTTCGATCCTCACTGCCACTCGCTAAGATTTCACCATCTGGACTAATCGCAATGCAAGTCACTCGGTTAGTATGACCAGTGAGGGTGTGGATGAGTTGTCCAGTGCCTAACGACCATAGCTTAATCGTTCTGTCATAACTACCACTGGCAATAATCTGACCATCTGGACTAATCGCGATCGCTTTAACCGCGTCTGAATGCCCTTCCAGGGTACGGCGCAGTTCAGCCTTTGTCCAGGGATGGCATAACGATTGGCTTCGGGGAAGAAATAAAAGGCGTTTTCGTTTGGGGGGATGAGTGGAGTTGGACGGTGGGATAGGCAAAGCCCTCGTAGGCGACGAGGAGCCAATAACGGCTAGGTAGTGCAAAATCATTTGAATCGCTGGCCGCCCACTTGGAGACAACGCCATCATGTCATCAATCAGATCGGCTAATTTCTCTGAAACCTGCGGGGCACTGTCTCGCCAATTTGGCTTTCCAGTTTGAAGGCTATACAATTGGGTCGGATTTTTACCCGTTAGCAAGTAGACAAAAGTGCGTCCGAGCGCAAAAATATCCGATTGCGGTACGGCTCGACCCTCATATTGTTCGGGGGGTGTATAACCCGTGCTACAAATCGCCGTCCCTGTTTCATTGTTTCGCTGTCGATTTAAGTAAGTATCTGTGACTTCCCGAACTGCACCAAAGTCAATTAATACCAGTTGCCCATTGGGCTTGAGCATGATATTTTCTGGCTTAATATCCCGATGGATTAAGTTCTGCCGGTGAATTTGAGCCAAAATTTCTAACAGTTGTTTCAACCAAGCGATCGCTTGCTCTTGAGGGAGCCGTTGGTTGCCCACACTCGACCGCCACTCCTTCAAGTTTTGACCCTCAATTTTCTCCATGACGAGGCAAGGCAGTGGTTCTTCCGCTCCTCGATTCCAAGTAAAATAACCATTTGGTTCTACTTTAGGAATACCAGGATGATTCAACCGACTCAGGACAACTGCTTCTTGCTGGAATAGAGAGATTGCTTTTTGTTTAAATTCTCGGTTCTGTAAACGCTCCGGATTCAGCACTTTAAGAACTTTCAGCGTTCCACCATCATCCACTTCAAATGTTCTACAAAACCCTCCTTCTCCCAGTTTTTTTAGAACTCGATAGCGGTCTCGAAGTATCAAACCTGGATGAATCATGAGCGTTGCTACAAAAATTATCTTTGGTTGTCAATCAGCGACCAGGTTAAGTAGTGAGCAATCTCCTACTTCTCATGTAAATGTGAATGCTCCATCAAGCATTCACCTATTGGGCAGGAGATTTAAACCCCCACAAGTATAGACCACTAAAAACTTTATTGGTGGATTTATCTTGGGATCTAAGTTATTTTTGCTGCATCATTCATCATTTCTGGTATAATCTTCATTATCTCTATTAATTAAGCCTCAATAAAATTGAGCAAATATAGCAGGTTGACTCGTGCATATCCTATTGTTGATAGAGGCTTGCTGTTTAACATTAAGACAATTTCATCGAGCTGATCTTTCAGATTTTTTTCATCTTTGCCTATCAGGTGTAACTGCTCAATCAGCCGTATAGGAATGAGCCGAATTTGAAATTTTTTGACATCCTCTAGCTCTTGCTCCTTGACTAAACTTAGTTTTTTTAACAGTCCGAGATGATCGAGTGAGCGAGTTTTCATCAAATTAACAATGTCTTGACAGACTTGTTCAATTAATTGATCGATCGCATATTTCCCAATCGCAGGCTGTATTGCAAAAAACGCTTCACTACCTTCTATGATCGTTCCTTCTTCAAGAAAAGAGCGTCGTTTTAATGATTCTAGGGCAGCAATAACTTGGGCTGACGAGGAGACAAAAAATCGCATATTTGCCTTCAATTCGCTGAGAGAAATTGGCTGATTTTCAAGTGCTAGACAATAGACAATTCCTTTTTCACTAGCAGATAATCGCTCGTATTGCTGATTTAAGACATTGGTTAAAATATCACCAATGAAAAAGGTAGTTTGATCGAGAAATTGGGAAATATCGCCATTAAATATCTCTTGAATTGTGTTAGCCATAATTTTTAGTGCTAAAGGATTTCCTCGATAGCGCAGAATAAATTCTTCCCAGCCAGGAGGGAAGCTAGAAAACCCCTTAGTTTCTAAAATTTTTCTGGCATCTTCACTAGGTAAACCCCTCAATTTCAGGTCTCTCACAGGGAGAGTAGAGCCTGCTAAAGTCACAATCTCCTTGAGATTTTCCCGACCCATTACTACCAAGCAGCTTTGGTGGCGTTCTTGGGCGATTCGTTTGATTAATTTTCCATAATCTTGGTAGCCCTCTCGATATCGTCCAGCTAGTTCTCCACTTCGCAGAATTGTTTCTACATCATCTAACAACAGCAGACAGCGTTTGGCTCTTAAGTAATCAATTAATTGTGAGATTTGCTCGTCTACTGTTTCAGGTAAATCCGTTTCCTGTCCGTAGGCTAAAAACTCGATCCAATCCGCTAAAATTTCTGAAATAGGCGGAGCATTGCGTAGCGATCGCCAAATGAGCGAATCAAACGAATGCTGAATTTGTTGTGCCACTTTCACACCCAGTGCCGTTTTGCCAATCCCACCCATTCCTAGCAGGGCAATTAAGCGGCAACGCTCTGCTACAATACATTGCTCTAGCTGCGCGAGTTCTAGGGTGCGTCCGTAAAACACGGAAATGTCAATCTCTTCTCCCCAATCTTGGTGAGTATTCGCAATAGCAGGACTAGTGCGATCGACCACCTCTTCCCAGTTGAGTCCTAATACGTGGCAGTACGCCTTAAAAGCTGAGGCATTAATCGCTTGTTTGCCAGCCAAAAACCGTTTCCAAGTTGGTTCGGAGATGCCTATCGCATAAGGCCCGCCTGGAAGCCAATTTTGGTTGGGTTCTAAAACATTACTCGCTTCTATCAGGCAGGTGTCATCTTCCTCCATACTCCAACCCCACCCTTTTTCATTTCGGGCTTGCTTAATTTTGGCTAGTCCTTGCCTAGAAGCTTTGAGAGTTGGCATTCACACCCTGACTGGCGAAATTGTCAAGGTCAATTTTAGTTCAGTTCGTAGGCTTCTGGATCGACGTGTAGGTCGTCATTTCAATGAACTTAAGCTGAGCCTGTTCAAACTCAGGCAGATCGATGACTCTGTAGGTGTGGGAAGCAAAGCACAACTAGCAATAGTGCATCATCCTACTGCAACTCCTGAGATACCACCAGTAGAACGCACGATTAACCTTTATCTGCTTGAAGGAAGATTTAAGATGGCAGACAACTTTGAGTGTCCCAAATGTAACAAAAAGACACTGGTTCAATACAAAGAACACCACTATGAATGCTTAGCCTGCGACTTTAAGAAAGTTCCCCTACCGCCTCAACCTAGACCTAAGAATGGACTGTTCTGGGCTAGTTTGCTTGCTCTCGTCACTATGCTTTTGTTCCTACAGACGAGAGACAATACCCCCGTTACTCAAACTCAGGTTGAACTTCAACCCTCCCCCATATCACAAGTGGTTGGCTCGCAAGAGGTTAATTAGGAGTTTTGGAGTTTTGTAACTGTTGCACCTTTAAAATTTACGATTACCTGCCGAGATTTTACCCGTTCTCTCTTTTGAATGGAATAAAAGGTCTGAATACCAGCCCCTCACCTATGGCAATCCATTTTCTATCCAAGTTAGGTAAGAACGATAATTAAATTATGTAGGAGGCAAGGAGGGGTCAGTGTCGCTGACCCCTCCTTTGACTTTCTTTATTGTCTGCTACCGACGGATTTTGACCGCACCCTGTCTATTTAAGGATTAAATAAACAAGTAAAAATTTTGAATTCTAGTAACCAACTGTCAATAGGTAAATAAAAGGACTCTCACCGGTCTATTATAAAAATTAGAGGAGTTAATTACCCCTTGTACGTATGTACTATTCCACCAAAAACGGTTATCTACAGTATGGCTATATTCTAAAGTATGCCAATTACCGTTTTTGTGTTGAATGGCAACACTTATAGCCCAAATCTTACCTGACGGCACGTTGTGTTTTACTGAGAAATAGCCTTGGCTATTAGTTGTAGCAGTAGCATAACGAGTTGTAAAAGTAAACGGAGTAGATTCAGCGTTAGCTTGCTTAGAACTAATTCCCACAGCTCCAATGTTTAATGCAAGTCCTAGAGCTAGAACCAAAAATCTTTGAGATGCACTAGCCATTTGAATTTATTCCACTCTTTCAAAAATTTGCTGAAGCCTTAAACCTTATGAAGGTTGACCCTACAATACTCTTGCCACGTTCGTAGTCAACTATTTTTTCATGAAATTAAATAATATTATTTATAAGTATAAAAATATTGATAAAGCGTAATTTGAAACTGACACAATGCCAATGAAAGCGGCTAGTATGAAATCAAAACGGACTCAATTCATCTAACCCTCTTCTAAGAAACAGCTCATGTTTCTTCCATCCATAACGAGCAATCGCGCTCGTGGGAGGCTTTTGTCAAACCGGGGTGAAACCTTGATTTTTCGTAGGCTGTAACGACGTGAATTCGTTGAATTTTCCCAAAGTGACAAAAGAGGGCTAAGCTCGGGACTTTTCCCGATCCCTTGTCGTTAACTTTGATATAGCAGATTAGTTACACGCGGGCAAACGAAATTGAAAACAGCTACCCACCTCAACCTGACTCGTGACAGTAATTTTCCCCCTATGGCGTTGCGCGATCGCTTGAGCAATAGCAAGTCCCAACCCCGTACCCCCTTCTCGACGCGAACGAGCTTTGTCAGCACGCCAGAAGCGATCGAAAACATAGGGCAAATCCTCTCGCTCAATCCCAATCCCATTATCCTGAACGCTAACAATAGCATAGCGATTTTGTTTGATAAGAGTTAGAGTAACTTGACCATCGGGAAGAGTATATTGGAGAGCATTTTCGAGCAAGTTGGAGATTAAACGAGTCAGTTGCCCTTCACTTCCCATTACCGATACTGGTGTGATGCACTGATACTCCAGAGTAATCTTCTTCTCTTGAGCTAATGCCTCAAATAATTCCATCAAATTTTGCAAAACGTTATCGAAAGCGATCGATTTCCACTCACCGACTGGAGTCGATACGCCTGATTCTGTTCGCGCCAAAAACAGTAAATCCTCTGCTAAATGACTCATTTGAGTTGTAGCGCTAGCAATGGAGGCTAACTTCTTGGCATCCTTGGGATGAATGCGTTCGGGATGATTTCGCATGACCTCAACAGAAGCTTGAATCACGCTTAAAGGGCCGCGCAGTTCATGAGAAGCATCAGCTGTAAACTGTTTAAGCTGCCTAAAACTTTTCTCAATCGGTTCGATCGCATTCTGCGTGAGCCAAAGTCCGCCAATCGCCACTAATCCCAATGTCATTACTCCTCCCATTCCTAAGCCTAAAAGAAGTTGGCGTTGGACGGCTTCTACATCTTCCGTGGATTGACTGGCCCGAATGAAGCCTTCTAGAGAGGGATGATTTGGGTTTGAGCCGTCTTTAAACACGGAAATCGTAAACGTCCGAATTTGATAAGGCTTCTGCATCCGATTAATCGTTTGGGAACCCACTTTTGGAGGAACAGACAGCACAACAGCCCCTCGGCTTGCTAATAGTTTGCCATCCGCACTAAACCATTCCAGGCTTTGTTGGTCACGATTGAAGATATCCCGCCAAGGAACTACAGCCACGCGATCGATTTGTTGGCTACCGTTGACCTTTACTTGACCCAGAGAGGGAGCCGCCGATTGAGCTAAGGTGAGCAGCTTTTTATCCAGCTGGAGAGAGAGATTTCGGCTCAGAAAAACATACACGCCTGCCCCAAAGACGCTCAAAATAGTTGCCATTACCATCAACTGAGACAACAAAAGACGCCAGCGCAGACCTTGAAACATCGAACTCTACCAATTTCCCACTATGCTACATCTTGCAATATCAAACCCTCATCGGAGCAACGCTGAATGCTTTGCTTCAACTCCACAATAGCGGAGACACCTTCAACACAAATCTCACTGACTTAAGCAGAATGGCACTGACTTAAGTCAGTACCATTCCTTTTAACACGTTTGTTTCAGCCGATAACCCAATCCATATACCGTCTCAATCAGATCGCCAGGAGCACCTACAGCTTCTAATTTTTGCCGTAAACCTCTGATGTGAGCCTTGACAGTAGCTTCTTCTGGTAGTCGCTCGAACGGCCAAAGATGTTCCAAAATTTGAGCGCGACTGAACACGCGGCGGCGATTGCGTAGGAAAAACTCCAGCAGCGAATACTCTTTGGGCGAAAGCGGCACGAGGCGATCTTGATAAAAAACCTCACAAGTACTAGGGTCAAGGCGAATCCCTTCCCACTCCAGCACGGGAGGTAAGGTTGAAGCGCCTCGACGAAGTAAAGCCCGAATACGAGCTGACAACTCTTGCAAGTCAAAGGGTTTGACCAGGTAATCATCCGCTCCTGCGTCTAATCCTACAACCTTGTCAGTAATCGTATCTCGGGCAGTAATCATCAAAATTGGCACGCTGCAACCCTGAGAACGCAGCTGTCGGCACAGCGTTATCCCATCGATTTTGGGCAGCATCACGTCCAACAAAATCAAGTCATAGGTAAAAGTATTAACAAGCTCCCAACCCATCTCTCCATCGCCAGCCACCTCGATCGCATAATGATGCTCGGTGAGGTCTTCTGCGATCGCATCGGTCAGGCGCTCATCATCTTCTACCAGCAAAATCCTCATAGTTTGTAGCAGTCTATACAACTACCTATACTGCTACTTTACTGGGTGTCACTTCCCCTTGAGCTAAGACCCTGTACCAGTTTCATGGATGTCCTCCAGTTTCCCTGGATACCAGCTTTAACTGCCAAAAGAGTATTCAGGATACTCCTTTGGCAATTCGCCCTTATTGACTACTGCTTAGTTTTAGTGGGTGAGGACGTAGCATCGGATTCAGATTTACCTGACGCGGCTGAATCCTTGGTTTTGTCACTAGACTTCTCAGCAGCACCGGACGTAGATGAATCCTTAGCTTTGTCACTAGACTTCTCAGCAGCACCGGACGTAGATGAATCCTTGGCTTTGTCATTAGACTTCTCTCCAGCCGCACCCGACGAGGATGAACCCTGCATGTCGCTAGGAGACTCGCTAGGAGACGATGACGCATCAGGGCTGGGCGAAGTCAGATCGGTTCCTGACGTTCCACTTGGCGTTTCAGTCGTGCTACTGGGTGAAGTCTGTGTATCTCCACCTGAAGAATTCCCACCAGCACAAGCACCTAGAATTAATGTCAGTCCCAATACAAAGGATAGGGCGGCAAACTTCCTCACAATCAACCTCCAAAATATATCAAAATCTTTTTAACGGAAAGTAGACGGCTGACCCCTTGTTTGGAGTCATTCAGGTTCTCAAACTTTCCTGACAGGGGTTCATTGATGTCACCCCGCTTTGAGCAATCTGTTTCCTTGACTCTTTCTTAGAAGTTAAGCCCAAAAAGTAAAAAACTCGATAAAGCATGGAACTATTTAGCGGCGTTACCTTGGGCTAACGGCTTAGAGCGATCGCGGCTGAGATTGCCAAAGCCTTTCAGCAGGATGTGTTGAGGTTTGTTACAAACTTCTGCCGACAATGTACGATTAACCCCAAATACCCGGTAAACACCCTTTCTTGATGATGACTAATCCTGAAGCCATGGCACTCGCCGTGCAGGCTTACCAGTCGGGCAACCTAGCTCAGGCTGAAACGATCTGTCTGCAAATTCTTCAGCAACAACCCGATCGCGTTGAAGTCTTGCATTGGCTCGGTGCGATCGCTCATCAACTGGGCAAACTAAGTGAAGCCGTTGTCTACTATCAACGGACGTTAGCGATTGAACCTCACCAGGCACAGGTTCACTACAACTTAGGCAATGCTTTTCAACAGCAAGGCCAATTTGCGGCAGCCATCGATCACTACCAGAAAGCGATCGCTCTTCAGCCAGCTTATACTGATGCCCATTACAACCTGGGCTACTCTCTCCAACAACAAGGTAATCTACCAGAGGCGATTGCTCACTATCAGCAAGCGATCGCGCTCAATCCCAATGACGCCGAGGCTCATGGTAACTTAGCTTATGCGTTGCAACAACAAGGTCAAATTGAGGCAGCCATCGCTCACTATCAGCACGCGATCGCTCTTAACCCAGAAGTTCCAGCCATCTTCTACAACCTAGGCAACCTCTATCAGCAACAAGCACAACTAGAAGCTGCCATTAATCAGTATCAGTGGGCTTTAGCACTCAACCCCAACTATACAGACGCTTATCTTCAGTTAGCCGCTTCTCTACACGCCTTACACCAACATGAAGAAGCGATCGTCTGCTATCAGCAAGCTCTAGCTCTACAACCCAACAGTCCCGGTGCTTACTACAACTTGGGAAATGTCCTTCTGGAACGAGGTAGATACGATGAGGCGATCGTTCAATATCAACAGGCTCTAGCTCTACAGCCAAATGCTCTAGATACTTATCTTAAACTTGGCTGGGCGCTGATGCACTTGAATCAATTTGAGGAGGCGGCTACTTGCTTCCAGCAAGCTTTAACTCTTCATCCAGATTGTCCTGAAGCCTACCAAAAGCTGGGATTAGCCTTGGTGAGTCAAAATAAACTGGACGAAGCGATCGCGTATTTGCAGCAAGCCTTGCAACTCAAACCCGATCTAGTTGGAGCCTACTGGCAGAGTCAGCTGATTTTGCCTATCCTATATGACACCCAAGAGCAAATTCTGTTCTGGCGTCAGCGCTTCTGTCGAGGACTCAATCAGTTAATTCAACAGACTACCCTAGATAGCGCTGAGGGCATACAGCAAGCTTTAGCGGGATTAACAGGCAGCGCTACTACTTTTTACCTGGGGTACCAAGGTTTTAACGATCGCCCAGTACAACGCAAGTATGGCAAGTTTGTCCATCGAGTGGTATC
>DATNPT010000513.1:0-8273 GCA_036703075.1 Chroococcales cyanobacterium | reverse complement strand
CTATCTTTTACAAACCGACGAAACCACACGGGTAACTTATGCAACCGCCAAAATGCATTCAACGACGTGAAATGAATGAGATAAGCACGAGTTTTGGTTTGACTCACTGGACAAAATAGGCAATAAATCTTGAAATCTTTTCCCAGTGTAGAAACCCAATGCGGGTAAACATAACTCACATCTAATGGTTCTGGATGCAGGCGGCGTAATGCGGGAAAAAATAACTGCGAAATCGACCAAATTTTGTCGATTTTGTAATAACTCTGAGCTTGATAATGAGCCTCTACACGGTAAACATCTTCTTGAATGTCTTCTAGCACCGGATCGGCCCACGCTTGCCAGTCTTGATGCAAATGCCCGTGGTACATATCCATCAAGTTTTCTATTAAGTAGGAATAGTGGGCGTTGCAGTCAATTACGGAAACAGTGGCGATGTAGTTGAGATGCTCCCACTCTGGAACACCCATCGGTTCTATCGACTTTTCCCACAACATTTCTATATTTCCAGGAAATAGCCAGATAAAACCATCGTGTTCCTTGACTGGATACTGGCGAATTTTGCAGTTGGGGAGTTTCTGATTGGCGGCGAGATAAGGAACGGCGGCACATTCACCACTGGAGTTAAATTGCCATCCATGATAGGAGCATTCTATGCGATCGCCTTTTACGCAACCATGACTTAGCTTAACCTGTCGATGGGGGCAGCGATCTTCTAGAGCGTGAACGGTGCCATTGTCATCTCGATAAAGGACAATCGGCTCATCCCAGAGGATTATGCCCAAAGGCTGATTCTGAACTTCAGTGCTACAAGCTACTACGTACCAATGATTGAGATTAATCCCTAGCTGACGAATATCAAGGGAGTGAGTCGAAAGAGAGGACGATTGCATCTGAATGCGATTGGAGAGAATAAATCACCTTCGTAGTAGTCTACGCGGTTCGCGATGACTATTGAGGCTTAGGGTGCATCCCATTTGTTTAAATTCATCATTCTTAGGGCGAGCATCTTGCTTGCCTCTAGAAGTATGCGAGCAGGGTGTTTGCGCTAACGCGCACGCACTCGCGTTCGAACTACGATTACTGGGATGCACCCGATGCCTAGATGAGGGGTATGCCCCCTCATCCAGCTACTTCATGTTAAGTATTACACATTATAAATTTACAGAATGAACGCCGCTCTTTCTTGGCTCAGATGTACTAAATTGTAAGCAAACTTTAGCATTGTCTAATTAAGCTGTTGAAGTGCTCTCTCAAAAATTTATGAATAGACCAAGGGATAAATTTTCTCAAGAGAACCATGCTCAACCAGCAAAGGGCGTAGACGAGCAAAAAATACGGGAAATGGAGGAAGAACTTGAACTGTTGCGCGAACAAGTGAACAGTCTCAAGCAAGTTCTGTCCCACGAGAATCAAGTTGCAAATTACTACTTTCAGGAGCTAGAGGATACCAAGCGAGAACTGGACGTGATGAACGAAGAATTAAATACTCTCGCCGCCTTTAGTCATCAATCAGTGGAAGAGACTCATGAATTTGAAAAAAACTGTATTGAAGACAACATCTGTATTAGCGAATCTCTAGATGACTTTCCTAGTGAAAGCGCTCGTTGTTGTCCAGTTGAAGTCAATGAGTTTGAGCCGGAAGATAGCTCAGCTTTTGGAAGAACGATCGATTGGTTTATCGTCCAATCCCGTGAAACTAGGATTGATTTGCGTAAGATTGCATCTAACTCAAGCCAAATTAAGACTCGCTCGGATACGATTGTGGATCGGTCTGAGAAACTAGTGGGTAGAGCCAAGGAAATTAGAGTTCGCGCTCGTCAGGTTAGGGAGAAGTTACGTCCTGTTAGAAGTGACGATAACAATCTACAAAAGCCCGCGCTGCACCCTATGGGTGCAGCGCGGGACGTATCTTAAGTGGAATGTCACTGACTTAAGCATTAATCAACCCTTGCGCGGGGGGAGAGGGGGAGACGCATGTCCCCCAATGGGGGCTTGGGGGTTTCCCCGAAGTCCGGGTTTTTTCTAAATACCTGCAACTTTCGCCTTAAGTCAGAGCCATTCATCTTAAGTGTTTTGCTAGACGCTAGATTTTTAAGATTCCCTCTGGATTCACTGAGAAAAGCGATCGCCTTTGCAACCCCTCTCGATGTAAAATTTCATTCGCCGCTAGTAACCCACTACTAATGGCCCGTTCCATCAAGCCACAGGGAAAGGGCATCTTCACCCAATCACCCGCAAAGACGAGATTCGGAACATAGGTACAAGTTTCTGGTCGTTCGGCATAACTCCCTGGTGGATAACCGGAGAAGTTTTTCTGATTTACCAGTTCTCGGTGCAACATCGTTGCATCCTTCAAGGAAGGCACAATTTCATAGAGTTCCTGCTCAAAGGTTGTCAGTAGGGCTTGCTGATTCGGGAATTCTTTCTCCTTGTAACAGTAAGCGTGTAACTCCACGACACTACCACCCGTTTTCTCATGCCAAGCAATAAATTGGTCTTGAATTCGATGATAGAGAGTAATGCTGTCGGTGAGTTGATAGCCGGATAACGAGGTAAAATCGCTGTGTTCCCAGTCAAAGTCACGGTCAAACCAGAAACGGGCAACGGCAAATGGATCTGCTATGCTCAATTTCTCCACCTGACTATGTATTTCCTGATTTACCTCACCCTGACACAGCTTAAATAGCTGCTGAACTCCAGGCACATCTGTGGCAAAAACATAGTAGTCCGCCTGAATCGTCTCTCCAGTGATTTCTAAAGACGAAGCCTCTTGCGCCCCTACCAATTGCACCTCATCTTCAGTCCGTTGTGCAATGTGGAAGCGAGGTAAATCTCGTTTAGCCGGCCCTGCCATCACTCGCCCCTGGGCATCGTAAACTGCACCGTGACAAGGGCACAGGAACTTTCCATCCTCTTGCCGCTGTACCGTACAGCCTTGGTGAGTACACGTCAGAGAAATCGCTTCGCGTCCTCCCGGTGCGGCGGCAAAAACCGCATCCCCTGCACCGTAGTATTCCATCATTGGCGATTGGGAAGAAGACACCGCTTCAACGACACCGGGAGACTGTACTGAGACATTCCCCGCGTCGTGAGCGTCTCCTGTCTGTGCGTCCTTTTCCCCAGTTCCCACACTACGCTTTACCCAAAAGGGAACATTACTTTGGGTATTTCCCTGCTGGTAACTGAGGGACGCAATCTTACCATCCTGCCAGTTCACGCTGCTAACGGTTGCCTCGGTGACAATCTTGTTACGCTTCTCCTGAATCGCTTGGGCAATGGGCTGTACCAAACTAGTTCCCATATCCTGCCGCGTGCCGTTGAACGCCAGTCCTTCTGGATTGCCAAAAAAGTAGAAGTGGAAAAATTGCATGAGTTCTCCCACACTCAGCACGTCTGGCGCGTTCAGACTGGATTTGGCAAAGGGCAAAAAGTACAAGTCATAAAGTCCTTGAGGGAAATCTTGCGATACCCACTCTTGAACTGAAAAGCGATCGAGGCGGTCAAAACTACTGGGAATCTGGAATCCCCCGATTTCCCGAAACACTTTCCAGTGTTCGAGTTTAGTGAGATTGATGCCCCAACGCAACCAGTTGGGAGATGCGATCGCTAAATCTACCACGTTCCAGGGAAAAGCCGAATGGCTGGGACGAAACACTTCTGGCTGGTAGGTACCATCTCGAAAGACAACCGAGTACGACTTTAACGAGACAAAGTTATCCCGGATGCTGAGTTCTTCAACCAAGCTTGTGAGGTTATAGTACTGAGGGAAAAAGCCGTGGAAGCCATGTTCCATCATGAATGTTTCATCGCCGACTTGGATCGGCCAGCTCGCAATTTTACCTCCTAATTGAGGCGATCGCTCTAACAGCGTGACCTGAAAACCACGTTGACTGAGTTCGTATGCACAGGCTAACCCAGCAAGTCCCGCCCCAACCACAACTACCTTTTTCGATTGGCTCAACTGCCGAGGTAAATCCAGCGTATCTTGCTGAAAAATGGTTGGCTGAGGCTTAGAGAAGCGGGAGTATCCCAGTAAGCCGCCGACAGTACCAACACTCAGTAGCTTGAGAGCTGTTCGTCGGGAGATAAACGGCACGTTTAGGCCTTCGTCCTTGTTCGGTGAAGGGGGTGACGATAGGGGAGAATTGGATGATTGGCTCATGAGATAGTCTGCAAATCCTCAAATCATGAAATATTGGCGCGAAACCTTTGCTGTAGCCCAAAGAATATCAATTGAGCTGTGGCGACGACGCCGTAGCCTTATTTTTTGGAGTATTTTTCCAATTTCCGTATTGTTACTCAACGGGTTTATTTTGGCAGAACGAGCAAAGCTGTCAACCGATAAAGCCTTTGAAAATGCTGCCCCTTCTACGCTGGTTGGTGCTGCGCTGTTTTTTAGTTGCCTGGGTGGTAGTGTAGCAACAGTGGTTGCTGAGCGAGAACAGGAAACCCTCAAGCGATTGTTTATCTCTCCCCTCAGCGGCACCTCTTACTTCCTCGGTATTTTTTTGGCTCACAGCTTTATTGGTACAGGACAAGCCCTGTTAATTTATACTGTCTCAGCCTTTTGGGGCGCTAAGTTTCAAGGTTCTGTCCTATTGGGAGTTTTGATTATCCTTCTCAGTATTATTACTTATGTCGGGGTTGGATTTATTCTCGGTACTCAGTTTGCGCGACGGACTGAGGATGTCAATGCGTTAGTGGCAGCGTTTGGGGTACCCCTGTTGATTCTGGGAGGAGCTTTTCTGCCGACCTCTTTATTTCCAAAGAACTTGCTAGAACTTGCCAAATTTAATCCGATTTATCACATGAATGAGGCCTTGCTGGGTGTTTGGGCAAGTGGCAAAAGTTTGTCAGACATCTCGTCCCATTTCTGGTTTTTGTGTGGATTTGCGCTGGTTATGGTTGTAGGGGGATGGCTCTCTTATCAGCGGATGCTGAGAGTGGAAAGAAGGCTGTAAGCAAAGAGTTTAACGGGGAACGGGGAGTTAAGCCCCTCCCAATACCTTCTTCTTAAAAGAAGGGGCTTGTATCCCAATGCATCACTGTTGCCTGTTTCCTATTCCCTGTTCCCTTTTCGGTCAATTTTAGTCTAAAGATAGATGACAGCTCTAACTCAATGCCTCATAATTTTCGGAATTGCAAAATAGCCTAATTAAGCCAGTTGGCGAAAACAAACGCAAGTCTGGCTATGCTGTCCCAGTTTAGCCAGACTTGTCTTTGTCGTTTCTTCGCGCCCATCTACATTAACTTGAATGTCACTGACTTAAGCATTAATCAACCCTTGCGCGGGGGGGAGAGGGGGACAAGCGTCTCCCCCAATGGGGGTTTGAGGGAAACCCCCAAGTCCGGGTTTTCTCTAATACCTACAACTTTCATCTTAAGTCAGTGCCATTCACATTAACTTCACGATCGCTCTAGATGAGTTTGCTCAGATGAAAAAAAATGGCGATCGCGTATGACTGCCCTGCTGCAAAATGCCGATAGCGCAAAGCATTGAAGAAATCTGTTTCCTATAGGGATACAACTTAAGAGTGAGGTGAATTCAACCTGCAAATCTCTATAGTTCACATCGTATAGGGGGAAAAGAGGAGCATTATGTTATGTTTTTTTACATTCATTTACTTATTTTACATAAGTAGTTTTCAGGAGAAAAGATGCTTCTCTTGCATGGGTCAACTTCTTTAACTAACGAAAACCTTATGAAAATTGAAGAATTTGCTTGCAAGATAGAAGAATGGTTATCCCATGTAGCGAGACTACAGCAACACACCGATCGCGTAGCGGCAGCGACGGGTGAAGCCTCTCAATTGTCTGACAAAGAGCAACAGTTACTGATAGAGACGTCTGAGGAACTTTATATTTCCTCAGAAGAATTGCATGTTGCCCAAGAGGAGCTGCTCGAGCAGCACGAACAACTCTTGCAGCAGAATCTAGAGTTGATGGCTGCTCGGGAGGCACTAGAAGCAGAACGTCGGCGCTACCAGGAACTGTTTGAGTTGGCTCCCGATGGTTATCTAGTCACGGATGCGAAGGGGAAGATACAGGAAGCCAACCGTGCTGCCGCCAAGATGCTCAATATAGAGACGCGATTTCTAGTGGGCAAAGTGCTGAGCTTTTTTATTGCTCGGGAAGAGCTTCAGCGTTTTCTTTGCCAACTGAGTCAGTTGAATCAGGTAGACCAAGTTCAGGAGTGGGAAGTGCGCCTACAGCCGCGTCAGGGTAAACCGTTTGATGCGGCGTTGTCTGTCAGCCCTGTTCGCGACTCCGAAGGCGAGTCGATCGCGTTACGCTGGCTGTTGCGAGATATCACCGAGCGCAAGCGGATGGAGGAGCAACACCGACTACTGGCTCGCGAACAGGCAGCGCGTGAAGCAGCCCAAGAGCAAGGGAAACGCTCGGCTTTCTTGGCTGAGGCAAGTCGTCTGTTGGCGTCCTCGCTCAACTACCGCACTAGCTTAGTAAGCGTCGCCCAATTGGCAGTATCCACCTTCGCCGATTGGTGCTTTATCGATCTGGTCGAAAACAATCTAGCAAGCTTTGGTAAGCCAGTAGTAGCAGCATCCGGCTCAGAGGAGGAGGCGCTGATACTCGAACTGAAGCGGCGCTATTCGCTTCCCTTCAATGACGACGATCGAGTAGCGAGGGTTTTGCAGACTGGTGAGCCAGAAGTAGTTGCAGCGATTTTGGATTCATTCTTACTGTCCGTTGCACGGGATGCGGAACATCTGGAATTGCTCCGCCAGCTCAACGCTAAATCCTATATTCTGGTGCCGCTCATTGCCCACGAACGAAAACTCGGCGCGATCGTCTTTATTTCAGCACAGCCAGAACGTCACTACAGTAGTGTAGATCTGATGATGGCAGTCGAACTTGCCCAACGAGTAGCGATCGCAATTGACAATGGGCAGCTCTTCCAGGAGGCTCAAGAAGCTAACCGCATCAAGGACGAGTTTTTAGCCATTGTCTCCCACGAACTCCGCACTCCTCTGAACGCCATCCTAGGTTGGTCTCAAATGCTTCGCAACCGCAAGTTGAATGATGCCACAATCGCTAAGGCAGTAGAGACAATCGAGCGCAATGCCAAGTCCCAAGGAAAACTGATCGAGGACATTCTCGATATCTCGCGCATCATCCGAGGCAAGCTCCAGCTTAATATCTATCCAGTTCACCTCTTACCAGTCATCAATGCAGTGATTGAGAATGTGCGTCCAACTGCTGAAATCAAGAACATTCAAATTGACTCTATCCTTGACCCGTCAGTAGGTCAGGTAATGGGCGATCCAGAGCGCTTGCAACAAATTATCTGGAACCTGCTCTCCAACGCTATCAAATTTACACCGAGGGGAGGCCGCGTCGAAGTTCGGCTAGAGCAGAGTACAGCTAACCTACTCGGTTGCCCCTGCGCGGAGATTGCCGTGAAGGACACAGGGAAAGGGATTAGTCCTAACTTTCTACCTTTCGTATTTGAACGCTTCCGTCAAGCTGATGGTGCAACAACTCGGTCGCATGGTGGACTCGGACTGGGTTTAGCGATCGTGCGCCAGTTAGTAGATATGCACAATGGTATTGTTTCTGTCGCGAGTGAGGGGGGAGGAAGGGGAGCCACATTTACCGTGCAGCTACCCATCATTAATGCGCGGACAGTGCAACCGAATGAACCCAACGACGTGGTACTGGATAACTTTCCATCTCTCAATGGTTTGCGGGTGCTTGTCGTGGATGACGCTGCCGATACTCTGGAATTGATCGAGTTTATTCTTAAACAGTGTCAGGCACAGGTGACAACTGCGACCTCAGCCGCTGAAGCGTTTGCAGCGATTACGCAAAGCGGACACTACGCGATCGCTAACTCAAAACCTGATATTTTAATCAGCGACATCGGTATGCCAGAGGAAGACGGGTATTCCTTGATTTCACGCATCAGAGTCCTCGAAGCCGAGCAAGAGACGCCGCTTCCCGCCATTGCCTTGACAGCATTTGCTAGAGAGGAAGAACGTACCCGTGCGCTTAATGCGGGCTTCCAGATGCACATCCCTAAGCCAGTGGAACCCAAAGAGTTAGTTGCAGCCGTCGCCAGCCTTGCTGGACGAAGCCACTAACTTAGCTTGAAAACAGAAGCGGGAACGGGAACACAGGGAGACAAATTGCCACTGACAACTACTGACCACTAGCTTTTGCCAAACCTCATAATCTTGGCAAATACTGGAAATAGGGTTTAATAGTCTAGGCGATCGCATGCTACAAGCAGAGCAAGTATTACAAGAGCGCTA